>VFKO01000470.1 GCA_009885515.1 Rhodobiaceae bacterium
TGAACCCCGGCTCGATGCGCTCGGGAACGATGGGCAGCGAACAAGACGCCAGCGCCTCAGGCAACCCGATGGGCCGCGTCGGCCAGATGCAAGAACTCAGAAACCTCGCAACCTTTCTGATGTCCGACGGTTGCGACTACCTGACTGGCGAAACCATCGCCCTCGACGGCGGCGCCTTCCTGGCCGGCGGCGGCAATTTTTCGCAACTATCGAAACTCGGCGATAGCGACTGGGAGAATATCCGCAATATGATCAAAGGCGCCAATGAAAAAGACCGCGCCAAGCGCACGGTCTAAAACGTAATCACGGCTTTTCCGATCACGCGCCTTTCGTTGAGGGCACGGAATGCATCAGTCGCCCGGGATAGAGGCACGCTCAACCCCACATAGGGTTTGACTTTGCCCTCCCGCGCCAGCCGCTCCACCGCTTCGACATTCTCGCGGCCTTTCTCGGGGAACTGCCGCCCGTACTCGCCGGCCCGCACCCCAACCACAGAAAATCCCTTGATCAGCGGCATGTTCACCTTCACCGACGGAATCCGTCCGCTGGTAAACCCGATCACCAGCAATCGCCCGTCAAAGGCAATGCAGCGCACGCTTTCGTCAAAAACATCCCCGCCCACCGGATCATAAATCACATCAGCGCCGCGGCCCTCCGTCAGCCGTTTCACTTCATCCTTGAATCCAGCAGTATAGTCGATCACATGATGTGCCCCGCGCGACTTGAGCACATCAAGCTTGGCTTGCGATCCAGCGGTCGCGATCACAGTCGCACCCATGAGCAATCCCAGATCAACTGCCGCCATCCCAACGCCACCAGCGGCGCCATGCACCAGTAGAGTTTCCCCCCTCTGCAACGCACCGCGGCGCACCAATGAAACATAGGCCGTCAACCATGCCGCCGGATAACTCGCAGCCTCTGCCCAAGACATCACACTGGCTTTGGGCCGCAATGCTGCCGCCGGCACAGTCACGCGCTCCGCCATCATCCCATAATGCGAGGCAACAACAACATGATCGCCAACAGCGACCCCCTGGACACCTGCACCCAGTGCCTCAATCTCTCCAGCCCCTTCCATGCCCGGCGTAAAAGGCAGGTCCGGCTTGAGCTGATACCGGCCCTGCGTCATCAGCAAGTCCGGAAAATTCAAAGACGCCGCCCGCATCCGCATCCGCACTTCACCGGGTCCGGGCGGCAACACATCGCGTTCGACAATCTGCACACCCGAAAAATCGCCGGCAAGCGCCGTACATAAAAGCGCCCGGCTCATCCGATGGCCCGCCGCAGATCAGCTATAATCTCAAAGATTGCTGTGCGCGCTGCGGGAACAGTGCCGCTCATGGCGGTGAATGCATGCGTCAGACTTTCGTAACAGCGATAGAGCACCGGCACGCCGGCAATCTTCAGCGCTTCGGCATAGTCGCGGCCCTGATCGACGAGCGGATCAAACCCCGCCGTATAAATCAACGCCGGTGGAAGTCCGCTCAGGTCTTTGCACAAGCCCGGTGACGCCTTCAGATCAAGCGCATCCACTTCAACATTCGCAAAATAGTGCGAACGGAAATAGGCCATGATCGGACCTGTCAACGGATATACTTCGCCAAATGATTTCATCGACGCTGTATCAGATAGCCAATCGACCGTCGGATAAATCAGCAATTGCAGCACCGGTGGCTTTTCATTCAATCGTTTCATTTCTTGCGCAACCACCGCAGACAAATATCCCCCGGCGGAATCGCCGCCGACCACAACCATATTGGGATTTCCGCCCAGCGCGCGCGCATTGTCACGCACCCATCGATATGCCGCCAGCGCATCTTCGACCGCCGCGGGATACTTGTGTGTAGGCGCCAGACGATAGTCGATCGAGATCACCAAACACCCGGACCGCGAAGCAATCTGCGAACAAAAGACATGGCAGGTCTCCAGATCGCCAATCACGCACCCGCCCATATGAAAATACACAAGGACCGGCACCAGCCGGTTTGGCAGTCTGGGCATATAGCGGCGGGCGGCTATGGCCTTGCGTCCCGCAACCGGTACCTGAATGTCATCAATGTCGATGTCCGTCGCCGCACCACCGTCAAGCAGGGCAAACCCTTCGCCGGTCGCCTTGCGCGCGGCCGCGGGCGTCAGAGTTTCAAGCGGAGGTTGGCGCCTTCCCATCGCGCCCAGGAACTGCAGCCTTGGATCGATCGTGCGCCCCTCGATGGTCAAGGGCTCGCCGCCCGAAAGCGCCACGAGCCATTTCCCTGGCAGGTTTAACAA
>VFKO01000498.1 GCA_009885515.1 Rhodobiaceae bacterium
CTGACTTCGGTTCCGACGTAGCGCATGTCCAGCGGCGACAGGATTCCGCACTTGGCCACGCGCACCGAATGAAGTTTTCCCTCCAGCTTGCTTTGCCAAAAGTTCAGGAACTTGTTCAGCACCGGAAATTTGGGTGCCATGTCGAGTTCCTGCCAAACGAATGTTTGGAGCAGGCCCGGGTGGTCGGGCATGTGGTAGAGGATCTCCGCCGTGGTCAGACGGTAGCCTTTGAGCATCAAGTTGAACTCGCTCATGTTTTACTCCCGCAAGTCAAACGCCAAACCGAAGAAACCCATCGCTGGGTTCGCGGTGCGGAACGGTGCACCGTCCATAGTGTGACGCCGATCCGTGAATCAATCGTAGCCATGAGTTCGCGCCGCCGTCGAGAAAAACCACTTCGGAAAAATGATGAACGAGGTTTGTTTTTGAGCGACAGCGTTTTGGCGGCAACAGTTTCTTATTTGTGCTAGCGCTCACCATAATCGAGTGCCAATCGAGGTCGTTCAATGTCAGACAAGTTCAGATGCATCATGGTAACCAAAACCGAAGCTGGGGCGCGCGGCGCACTCGGTGAGTTCGCAGAGTCCGAGTTGATGGAGGGCGACGTCACGGTCGAGGTGTCTCACTCAACATTGAACTACAAGGACGGGCTGGCGGTGACAGGTGCCGCCCCCGTGGTTCGAAAGTTTCCGTTGATTGCAGGCATTGATTTTGCCGGGCGTGTTCGTTCGTCGAGCGACAACCGCTTCAAATCGGGGGATGCAGTCCTTGCCAATGGTTGGGGCATGGGTGAGACGCACCATGGTGGTTATGCGACGCGGGCGCGGGTCAAAGGTGACTGGCTGATTCCGGTGCCGGACAAGTTTTCTGCGGCCGAAGCGATGGCCATCGGCACTGCCGGGTATACGTCGATGCTCGCTGTCATGGCACTTGAGGCCGCCGGATTGACGCCGGCCAAGGGCCCTGTGCTTGTGACGGGAGCCGCTGGCGGGGTGGGCAGTGTTGCGATCGCGTTGCTCTCTAAGCTTGGGTACCGCGTGATCGCTTCTACAGGCCGGGCAAGCGAGGAGGCCTATCTTAAGGCGTTGGGTGCGTCGGAGATTATTGATCGAGCGGAGCTCAATGGCGACGCGCGTGCACTTGGGAAGGAGCGGTGGGCGGGCGCGGTTGATGCGGTCGGGTCCAAGACGCTTGCCAATGTTCTGTCATCAACGAGTTACGGAGGCGTGGTGGCGGCTTGCGGCCTGGCTCAAGGTATGGATTTGCCGGGCTTTGTGGCGCCGTTTATTTTGCGCGGTGTGACGCTCGCCGGAATTGACTCGGTTCAGTGCCCACGGCCGCGGCGCCTGGAGGCTTGGTTAAGGTTGGCCCGCGACCTTGATATTGGAAAACTCACTGCGACGATAAGCCGGGCTGGACTGTCCGATGTTGTGGCTTTGGCGCCGGAAATTCTTAAGGGCCAAGTCCGTGGCAGGGTTGTGGTGGACGTAACGCGCTGAGGGTTTGAAATTTCAAGGACGAAGAAAGTGTTAACCAGCTTGGGGCAGTGTCAGTGCAAATGATGATTCTAGCGGTGTGCCGGAGCATGTGTCATTGAAGCGAATGCGTTAGCGATTTCTCGTGCCGGGGGCAGTGCCAGTGAATGAGGGTATGGACTGGCTAACGCTTGTTGGCGGGGGAATGATCATCGGCGTGATTGCTGCCGCGCCACTGGGGCCCGTAAATCTCATTTGCATCAAGCGGACCTTGTCCTACGGACCGTGGAACGGGTTTCTGGCCGGGCTTGGCGCGGCGTTGGGCGATGGCATCTTCGCATTTATCGCCGGGTTTGGAGTGAAGTGGGTGTTCGACGCGATCCAGGATATGGGCGTCGTGTTGCAATTGGCGAGCGCCGCGCTGCTGTTGATCTATGGTCTGCGCGTTTTCATTTATGCCACCCCGCCGGAGATCATGCGCAACCCGGATGGCAGTATGCAGCGCGGCTCGGTGGGGGATTTGGCCGGTGCTTTGGCCAGTACATTTGCCCTTACGGTAACCAATCCAGCCACCATGGTCGGTTTTGCGACGATGTTCGGTGCCTTCGAGGAAGTCGTTAATTTTCATACGAGCTCACTGGCAACTCTGGTGCTTGTGACATCGGCGATTGGCGGATCGATATTGTGGTGGGCCACAGTGACGGGGGTCACCGGAATTTTCCACCAGACCATTGAGACCGGGACGCTGAAACGAATGAACCA
>VFKO01000411.1 GCA_009885515.1 Rhodobiaceae bacterium
GTGTCCATCGAGGTGCCGACGGGAAAGCCTGCAACGAGCCTGCCGCCCGAGATGCAATCGAGCATGGCGAATTCTTCGGCGACGCGAACAGGAGGATTGTAGAGCGCGATCGAATTACCCAGGACGACAATGCCGACGTCCTTGGTGCGCCGCGCGAGGCCTGCCGCGATGATGTTGGGCGAGGGCATGATGCCGTAGCCGTTTTGATGGTGCTCGTTGACGCCGATGCCGTCGAAGCCGAGCGTGCCGGCATATTCCAGCAAGTCCATATAGGTGTTGTAGACCTCATGGCTTTTTTCGGCGTCGAAGAGGCGCGAGTCGATGTCAACCCAGACCGAGCGGTGGTTCTCGCGAAAGTCGTCGGGCAAATACGGCCACGGCATGAGATTGAACCAGGTGAACTTCATGTGCGGTCCTCCCGGGCTTTGCGGGCCCATTGCCGATTGTTGTTAGTTGATCTTGTATCGCACAGGCATCTTCTTCGGGCCATTTACAAAATTGGCAGCAGAAAGGCGCGGCTCGCCGTCGAACTCGATCGACTCGAGGCGTGGGATCAGCTCATCGAAGAGTGCGCGCATTTCCATTTTGGCGAGATGCTGACCGATACAGACATGGGCGCCGAAACCGAAAGAGAGCAGCTTGTTCGGGCTGCGGTCGACTTTGAACTTGAACGGTTCATCGAAGACTTCCTCGTCGCGGTTGCCAGATGGATAGAGCAGCATCAGCCAGTCGTCTTTCCTGATTGTCTGGCCGCGCAGTTCGTAGTCCTGGGTCGCTGAGCGCATGAAGTGGCGCACAGGCGTGGTCCAACGGATCGCTTCGTCGACGAAGCTTGGCATCAGGGCTGGGTTGTCTTTTAGTTTCTTGAATTCTACCGGATTGTCGATCAAGGCCCACATGCCGCCTGCGGTCGAGGCGCTGGTGGTGTCATGCCCTGCTGCCGCCAAGATGACGTAATAGGACATGGCGTTGAAGGGATCGAGCGGTTGACCGTCGATCTTACCGTTGGCGATGACGCTGGCGACGTCGTCGCGCGGGTTGGCACGACGGTCCTCGGTGATGGCGTTGAAGTATTGGAAGAAATCCATCACCACGGCCTGCAACGAGGCGACGGCGTCGTCGCTCATCAAGGCGCCGAAGCCGCCGGGCGCGCCGCCTTCGCGTCCAAGTTCGGGATCGGTGGCACCGAATAGTTCTTGAGTGAGTTTTAGCATGCGCGGTTCGTCGGCTTCGGGAACGCCGAGAATGTCCATGATCACACGCAGCGGATACCAGACTGCGACGTCCCCCACGAAGTCGCAGCTCCCGCCCTTTTCCGCCATGCGGTCGACATAGATTTTCGCGAGTTGACGCAATCGCGGTTCGAGCTTGCGCAAATTTTGCGGCAGGAACCATGACTGGGTCAGCACGCGGTATTTTGGATGCTCGGGCGGGTCCATTTGCACCAGCGACTTCACGAGGTGCGGGGTGCCGGTGATCTTGATCACCTGTTCCGTAGCCGCCTTGGTCGTGAATGTCGTTGCCTTTACTCCGCTGGGAAACAGCGCGTTCTGTTTGCTGATTTCAAGGATGTCGGCATGTTTCGAAACGGCCCAAAATGGCTCGCAACCTTCAACCTCGGCAATGGCGAGCGGGTATTGGGCGCGCATCTTTGTGAAGGCACCATGAATGCGACTGTTGTCAGCGTGGGAAAGCGGGTCAACAATTGCCACAGCGAGATCTGACGGCAGACGCGGCGCTGTCATGGGCTAGCGTCCTGTCGGCAGTTTGTTGAAGGGGATGTCCTTGTCGACGCGAATGTCCGCCGGCAGACCTAGCACGCGCTCGGCGATAATGTTCTTCAGGATTTCATCCGTGCCGCCGGCGATGCGAAGGCCCGGCGCCCACATGTAAGATTGCTGGAAAGCGCCGTTTTGCGCCGCGTCCTCGCCCGTCATTACGCCGCCCATGTCTTCCAGGTCCATGGCGAACGACGAGAGGTTTTGCATTTTGGGCGCGACGACAATCTTGGCGATCGAGGCCTCCGGGCCCGGTACCTTGCCCTGGCTAAGCGCGGTCAGGGTGCGGTAGGTCGTGTACTTCAAGCCTTGGCCGCGCACGTACCATTCGGCGATCTTCTCGCGCACGGCGGCGTTGCGGATCGCGGGACCGTCTTCGAGTTCGGTCTCGCGCGCGAGTGCGATGAGTTCCTTGATGTCGGGGCCCGAACCGCCCTGCCCGCCACCAACTGCCAGACGCTCATGCATCAGCGTGGTGAGCGCCACGCCCCAGCCGCTGCCCACTTCGCCCAGGCGTTGGGAATCGGGAATGCGCACGTTGGTGAAATAGACTTCGTTGAAGTTGGCGCCGCCTGACATTTGTTTGATCGGCTTGACTTCGACGCCCGGCGACGTCATCGACAGGTAGAACATCGTCAATCCCTTGTGCTTCTGCGCGTTGGGATCCGTGCGGGTAAGAAGGATGCCGAAGTCGGAATAGTGGGCGCCGCTGGTCCATACTTTCTGGCCGTTGACGACCCAACCGTCTCCGTCGCGTTCGGCGCGCGTGCGCAATCCGGCCACGTCGGAACCGGCCGCCGGTTCGGAGAAGAGTTGGCACCAGATTTCCTCGCCGTTGAGGGCGGGCTTCACGTAGCGGGAGGCAACTTCTTTTGAGGCGTAGTGCGTGAGCGTCGGGATGCACATGCCAAGACCGATTTCGAAGAAGCCCGACGGCACGTCGAACTTCGACTCCTCTTGGCTGTAGACGACCTGTTGCATCGGCGTGCCGCCGAGGCCGCCGTTTTCCTTCGGCCAGGTGATGCGGGCGTAACCCTTGGCCGCTTTCTTGGCCTGCCAGGCCTTGGCGATTTTCAGCGCCTCGGCCTCGTTGCGTTGAAAGCGGGGGTTCTCGGCGGAGAAGCCGGTCGCGCTCTTGGGCTTGGCGTTGGCATCAAGCCATGCGCGCACTTCGGTGCGGAACTTGGCTTCGGCGGGCGTGTCGTTGAAATCCATGGACGTGGTCTTTCGAAGGATGTTGAATTACGCGACGTTCTTTTTTTCCAGGTGGTTGATCAGACGATCCTTCCACACGCGTGTCGCGCCAAGCGCGAGGCTGAGGACTTTCGAGCGCCGGTAAAAGAGGTGGCAATCAAGTTCCCAGGTGAAGCCCATGCCGCCGTGCGTCTGCACGTTTTCCTGGGCGGCGTTCGAGAAGGCGTCGGTGGCGCTGATTCGCGCGCCGGCGGCGGCTTCGGGAAGATCGGGGGCATTGGTCGATAGAGCCCAGGCGCCGAAATAGGCGTTCGAGCGGGCGAGTTCGTTCATGACATACATATCGGCGAGCTTGTGCTTGATCGCCTGGAACGAGCCGATCTGGCGGCCGAAGGCGTAGCGATTTATCGCGTAGTCCTTGGCCATGACGAGACAAGCATCCGCGCCGCCAACCTGTTCGAACGCCATCAGGATTGCGGCGCGATCGAGCACACGCCTGGCTA
>VFKO01000287.1 GCA_009885515.1 Rhodobiaceae bacterium
ACAACAGGGTGATGGGCCGGGTCGCGCTGTTACATCTTGTTACAAATCAACCGCATTTGCGCCAATCCGCGATGTTAGTCTTCGGGTGCTGATTTATGTAGTTACATAAATGCCCAAAATGATCTATGAATGGGATGAATCGAAACGGCAGACCAACCAACGCAAACATCGCGTGGATTTTGCCATAGTAGAGGCGTTTGAGTGGGAAAATTCGGTTTCGCATGAAGATGACAGCGCGCGGTATGGTGAAGTCAGAATCGTTTCAATCGGACCCATCGGGCCGAAACTGTATGTGCTGGTGTGGACGGAGCCTGACGACGATGTTGTCCGTGTCATAAGCCTGCGTCCCACAGATAAGAGAGAAAGAAAGCTGCATGAAAAAGGTTTCCAGAAGAAAACGCATCATTGATCCGGACAATCCGCCGATCACCGCTGCGCAGTTCAAACTGTTCAGGCCATCTCGTGATGTCGTGCCGCATATAGTGGAGTCCTATTTGCGGTCGCGTGGACGACCTACAGAGGGCGAGACGGCGAAGGTGCAGGTGACGTTGCGGCTCGATCCATCAGTGATCGCGCATTTCAAGGCTACGGGAGACGGATGGCAGACACGCATCAATGAGGCGCTGGTGAAGGCGATCAGTGGGAAAAGTGTGGCGCGCAGGCGCTGACTGCGCGCAGGCGTTGCTGTCACCCTCTCCAAAAGTCGAACCAAAAACGCGCGAACCAAGCGCCGAATGATCCGAACACGATGAAGAAAAAACCCAAGATGCGTTGTGCGTCGGGGTGCTGAATTCGATGCAAATCATAAAACCAGTCAATTGCAAATTCAGTGAGCAGCCCGATACCCGTGCCGATAACCAACGCGCTCGCCGTTGTCACCACAACGTACATAATCCACAATATTGCCCTCCAAGTGTGGTACAAATGCTCAACTCCGTCCGCTACCGCCCCACTTCCATCTTGATCGGGCCTTCGGCTCTCCCGTGGATGAATTGGTCGACAAAGGGGTTGCCGGATTTGTCGATGTCTTCCTTGCGGCCGGACCAGATGATCTTTCCTTTGTAGAGCATCGCGATCTTGTCGGCGATTTTGCGGGCGGAGGCCATGTCGTGGGTGATCGACAACGTGGTCACGCCCATGTCCTTGACGGTGGTGACGATCAAATTGTTGATGACATCGGCCATGATAGGATCAAGGCCGGTTGTGGGTTCGTCGAAGAAAATGATTTCCGGTTCAGCGGCGATGGCGCGCGCCAGCCCCACGCGTTTTTGCATACCGCCTGAGAGTTCGGACGGCGAGAGTTCGCCGACCTCGGGGCCAAGACCCACTTTCGCCAGCTTCGCCAAGGCAATGTCTTTGGCCTCGGTTCGGCCCAGGCCACGTCCTTGAATCAGAGCGAAGGCGACATTCTCCCAAACTTTCAAACTGTCGAAGAGGGCGGCGGATTGGAACAGCATACCGAATTTGCGGTTGACCTTCTCGCGCGCGCTGCCGCCCAGGCGCGTGACTTCCAGGCCATCGACCTTGATCGAGCCTTTGTCAGGGGTGACAAGTCCCAAGACGCTTTTGATGGTAACCGATTTTCCAGTGCCCGAACCGCCGATAATAACCATCGACTCGCCCGGCATAACCGTGAGGTCAAGCCCGTCGAGCACGACCTTGGCGCCGAAGCGTTTGAAGACACCTTTGGCTTCAATTTTCGGCGTCATCGTCCGCCCCCGAAGAACATCGCCGTCATGACGTAATTTGCGGCCAGGATCAGGATTGCCGCCGACACGACGGCGTTGGTGGTCGCCGCGCCCACACCTTGCGCGCCACCCTTCGAGTTGTAACCGTGGAAGCACCCCATCAGCGCAATAATAAATCCAAATACGGCGGCCTTATAGAGGCCTGACGTCACGTCGCCGGTTTCAAGTCCGTTTACGGTATTCTTCAGATAGATCGCTGAATTGAAGTCGAGTGAATAGACGCCCACGACCCAGCCGCCCATGACGCCGATGATGTCGGCGATCGCAACCAGGATCGGCATAGTGAGGACGGCAGCGATCAAACGCGGCGCAACCAGGTACTTGAACGGATTGGTCGAGAGCGTGACCAGAGCATCGATCTGCTCCGTCACGCGCATGGTGCCGAGTTCGGCGGCAATGGCCGCCGATACACGACCAGCGACCATCAATCCGGCCATCACGGGGCCAAGTTCTCGCGTGATACCTAGCACCACGATCTGCGGCACCAGCGTCTGGGCGCTGATGTCGCTGCCGATGAAAATCTGCAGAGCCAGTGCGCCGCCGGTGAAGAACGCTGTCAGGCCCACCACTGGCAGAGAGAAATATCCGATGCGCATCATCTGCTGAAAGATCAGGCGCAAATAAATCGGCGGCGTGACCACGGCGGGCACAGCTTTCGAGGCAAAGATAAAAATGCTCCCAATCTCGCCAAACAGCGCAATGAAGAAGCGGCCTATAAGGGCGAGTGGGTTCATCAATCAAAGCGCCCCTGTGTAGTGGCGCGCAATGCGCGCGCCCAACCGCGTAAAGATTTCGTAGGGAAGCGTTCCGGCAGCACGCGCCAATTCATCGACCGGCTGGTTGGGTCCAATGAACTCCACTGGTGCCCCGGGCCGTGCAGCCGCGTTGGGACATTCCGTGACGTCGAGCGTGACTAAATCCATCGATACGCGTCCGACTATTGGACATTTGATTCCGCCAATCACACCATGCCCCCTATTGGATAGCGACCGCATCAGACCGTCAGCATAGCCTAACGCGGCAATGCCAAGTCGGCGAGCCCCACTTGCGACATAAGTCGCTCCGTATCCGACGGAATCTCCCCTGTCAATTGAACGCACTTGTAGCAGAGGGGCAGTTAACGTGGCCACACCGCGCATTGGGTTTTCGCCGGATTTTCTTGGGTTTCCTCCATACAGGGCAATACCGGGGCGCACCAAGTCAAAGCTGTAGTCGGATCCCAAAAAACAACCTCCAGAGGCAGACAAGCTGGCCCATGCCGCAGGGAATCGTTTTGCCATGGCCCGGAAGCCAACGAGCTGATCCCGATTCTTGAACTCTGCCGGGTCATCGGAACAGGCGAGATGGCTCAAAATCAAAGCGGGCGCCGTCGCCGGCGTGAACTCATTCAATTCCATTTCCGAGAAACCCAAGCGCGACATGCCGGTGTCGAGGTGAAGCGCATAAGGCGTGCGCAACCCGCTCTTCAACCAAGCGTCAAGCTGATGCGGGCTCGAGATTACCGGGGACAGCTTGTGCGCCGCGAAGACGCTGGCCTGGGTACTTGTAAATCCGTTCAGGACGAACAGGGTTGCGGCCGGTAAATTGGGGCGAAGCTCGGCCGCCTCTTCGGCATGGGCGGTGAAAAAGGCCTTGCAGCCAGCCGCAGCAAGGGCCTGGGACACAGGCTTTGCCCCCATGCCATAGGCATCGGCCTTCACAACTGCGGCGACTTCGGCGGGCTTTACCTGAGCCTGAATCAAGCGAAAGTTTTCGACGATCGCCAAAAGGTCAATGGTAAGCGTTGGACGGGTAGGGGAGTGGTTCATCTCTCCCCGCGCGTAGCACAGAACGCCCTGCAAAACCAACTGCTCGGACTAGCGTGTTTGTGCAGGCAAGCTTTCCTCGTGGGCCAGATCGAAGAAGCGGGTGTACTGCTTTTCGAAGGCGACCTCGATCTTCGCCGTCGGACCATGGCGGTTTTTTTCGACCAGGATGTCGGCGAGGTGGGAAATGCGATCCATTTTGGCCTTGTGGTCGGCGTATTCCGGGCTGGTGTCGGACGGGGCCTTGGTCTCCAGGTAATAGGCTTCACGATAAACGAACATGACTTGGTCGGCGTCCTGCTCGATTGAGCCTGATTCACGAAGGTCGGCAAGCACCGGGCGTTTGTCTTCGCGATTATCGACACCGCGTGAGAGCTGAGACAAGGCGATGACCGGCACGGCGAGTTCTTTGGCAAGGGTTTTCAGACCCTTGGTGATTTCGGTGACTTCCTGAACGCGGTTGTCGTTACGCTTTGAACCCGATCCGGCAAGCAATTGCAGATAGTCGACGACGATCAGCCCAAGATCGCCCGAACGCTTGAGGCGGCGCGCCCGGCCTGCGACCTGGGCAATGGCCAAGCCTCCGGTGTCGTCGATAAAAAGCGGCAGGCGCTCGAGCTCGGTTGCGACCTGGATAAGGGAGCTCATCTCGCGCTCGTCGATTTTCCCTCGTCTGATTTTACTACCTGACACCTGCGCCTGCTCGCCGATGATACGTGTTGCCAACTGCTCGGCAGACATTTCCAGCGAGAAGAAAGCAACGCGCCCACCCGACTTGCCTTCGGTGCGCGACCACTCGCGCGCAACGTGAAAAGCGATGTTGGTGGCCAAGGCAGTTTTACCCATGCCCGGACGCCCGGCAATCACAATGAGGTCAGAAGGCTGCAAGCCGCCAAGCAGATTGTCGAGATCCTTCAGGCCAGTGGCGACCCCGGTAATGTGGCTTGGCGATTTGTAGGCGCGCTCGGCAACCTCCACTGCGCCGGTAAGAGCCTGTCGGAAAGATTTGAAGCCACCACCGAAGCGGCCTTTCTCGGAGATTGTGTAGAGCTGCTTTTCCGCTTCTTCAATTTGTTCGGCGGGCGACAGATCGACCGGCGGATCGTAAGCAGTGTTGACGATCTCCTCGCCGACTTTGATCAGATGACGCCGTTGCGCCAGATCGAAAATCATGCGGCCGTAATCGGATGAATTGATGACGGACGGAGAGAATCGCGAAATTTGTGCAAGGTAGTCAGCACCGCCAACTTCCTGCATTGCCGCATCAAGCGAAAAATACGGCCGCAACGTCACCGGCGAGGCGAGCTGGCCTTTGCGAATGACGCGTGAAATCGCTTCAAAGATGCGCTGATGCAATGGTTCGTGGAAATGTTCAGGCTCAAGAAACCCCGAAACGCGCTCAAACGCGTCGTTGTTGATGAGGATGGAACCCAGAAGCGCTTGCTCCGCTTCGACGTCAAATGGCGTCTGGCGGAATCTTTCGGCGGCATCGGTTTTGTTGGCAACTGCAAGTGTCATGATTTCTTTAAGAACGCCATTGAGACGAGGTTCGCAATCAACTCATGCGCGTTATCAACAATAGAAGTTTGTGCAGGACTTGCGATTTTCAACGATCCGGTCACTTGACAAAATCGTCGAAGTGATTCGCGCCAGCC
>VFKO01000528.1 GCA_009885515.1 Rhodobiaceae bacterium
GCGGGCGCGGAAACCAATTCACCCGGTTAGGCATGGATTCGAGGCGCTGGTTACGCTATTTAGCAATCCAGAATTGAATTTGAGATTGGGGAATATCATGCGGATCGGGTTCGTTGCTGCGTTGGTTGTGTTCGCAGTTGTGGCAAACGCTGGCCAGAGCATTGGCGCGACGGCGCCGAAGCCGGTCAAAATCAAGGAAGAAATTCTCAATAGTTGCAGCGGGTTTCCCTACGCCCCAACCATTGCCATCGACGCGAAGACCGCAACGATTGAAGACATGAAACGGACGCGCAAGGCGGTCACGGATTATATCTCAGAGGTCAGCTATTATGAAAAATGTTTGCTGACGCTGGAAAAGACGCTGGGGCCGCGTCTGTCGGAGAAAGACACCGACTACATCGTTTTTGTTTTCAACCGCGCGCAAGAAGAGCGCGATGTGCTGTCGCTTGATTTCAACAAACTGGTCGACGCCTACAACAAAGCCAACGGCATCATCACCGTGCCCGACAAACCCGCCAAGCCAGCTGCGAAGCCTGCCGCCAAACCAGCCGTGAAGCCCGCCATCACGCCGTAACAAGCCCGCTTTGGCTCGCATGTGTGGCGGGGCGTAGGAGGTAAGTAAGAAGGTTCACCGCAAAGACGCGAAGACGCAAAGAAAAGAGTAGAACGGGCGCTGCGCGCCGAATGAAACGACTCCGGTGCGAAGCACTAATTTTTCTTCTTTTCTTCGCGCCTTCGCGCCTTCGCGTCTTTGCGGTGATACTTTACTTTTCTTCTTGTGGGCGGCAGGTAAGCCTCACCAAAAGCAACCCTCGCTATTGGATTTGCACGATGGAAGCCGATCAGGGTGACAACTCAGTTCCGGATGTAGTGGAGCGCATTGCCACTGAAATCGTGGATTCAGGATTGAAGGTGCATAAAGCGCTGGGGCCAGGCTTGCTGGAGTCCTGTTATGAGCATTGTCTGGCTTATGAACTTGAACGACGATCCATAAGTGTATCGCGTCAAGTCGCCCTCCCAATCGTCTACGACGGACTCACTTTGGATGCCGGGTATCGTATCGATCTGTTGGTTGGCGGCGCTGTTATCGTTGAAGTCAAAGCTGTAGATTTATTGGCGCCAATCCATCACGCGCAACTGCTTACCTATTTGAAGCTATCGGGCCATCAACTTGGATTCTTGATGAACTTCAATGTGCCGCTGTTCAAGAATGGTCTCAAGCGCGTGGTGAATTCCA
>VFKO01000018.1 GCA_009885515.1 Rhodobiaceae bacterium
CCGGAAATCCCGGTGCGCGGGTGACGACGTGGGTGCCGCACTCGGGACAGAATTCGCGCGTGACGGGACGCTCGAGGTCTTTGCGCGCGAACTGCTTTGGTGTGCCTTTCGTGTATTTGAAGCCCGGGATCGGCATGGCCATGAAAATATTCGGGCCGCCGCCGGCGATGTATTGGCATTCGCGGCAGTGGCATTGCGCCTGCATCATCGGCTCGCCTTCCGCAACGTAGCGCAGGGCTTTGCAATAACATCCGCCTTCGACGATCATCCTTTGTCTCCTGAGAGTGGAGGCACAGTGTAGAGCGCGTTTCGTTCAATTGGAACATCAATACCGCCTCGCGTTGGCAGCTGCCCGGACGAAAACTGCCTCCCTCACGTCGTCATGGCCGGGCTCTTGACCCGGCCACCCAGTCGTTGCGTGGCTACGCAACGGAATGGCGTTCTGCTTGAATAATCGTCGAGTCTCTTCGTCTCGCCGACGCGAGCCGGGCTGGGTGGCCGGGTCAAGAGCCCGGCCATGACGAGTTTTTTTAGTCAAACTTTTCGACAGTTGTTCTCAAGCCGCCCAGCCCTGCAAGCGTGCTGCTTCAAGGCGCACCTGCTCGGGCCCGCCCAGAATCTGCCGATCGAAGCCGATGCGCTTGAACCAATAGTGCAGTCCCAGCAGATCGGTGAAGCCCATTCCGCCGTGAACCTCGGTTGAGGTGCGGGCAACGAAGCGTCCCACCTCGGACAAATGGCTCTTGGCATGGCAGGCCGCCACGCGCGCATCGCCAAGCCCCTCGTCGAGGGCATGCGCTGCATACCAAACCAGTGAGCGGCAAGGCTCCAACTTCGCCGCCATTTCGGCGCACATGTGCTTGACCGCCTGAAACGAGCCGATCACGCGCCCGAACTGCGTACGCTCGCCCGCATAGGCGACCGCCTTGTCGATCATCATCTGCCCCGCGCCCAGCGTATCGGCGGCCAGCATCACGCGGCCCGCGTCGAGCATGCGCGCGATCACGCCGGCATTGGCTCCCGGCAAAGCTTCGGCCGCAACGCCGTCGAAGACGAGTTCGCCCACCGAGCGCGTCTTGTCGATCGTGTTCAGCGCTCGCGTCGTTAGCCCCGCCGCATCCGCTTTGACGATGTGCAAAGCGCGGGCACGGTCGGCCACGACAAAGAAATCGGCCCCGGCCTGATCGATCACGAACAGAGCCTTGCCGCTCAGCTTGCCGCCGCGCGCATCCACTCCGGCACTCTCGCGCGCACCAATTGTTTCGCTGACGCCAACGCCCGCGCGCGCCTTGCCCGAAGCAAGCCGGGGCAGCCACTGTTCCTTCTGCGCCTGGCTGCCGGCATGCATGAGCGCCAACGGCGCCATCACGCTCGTGCCCACGAACGGCGTGGGCGCCACATGCCGGCCCATCATTTCATAGGCGATTGCCGCATCCAGAAGCCCAAGCCCCATGCCGCCGAATTCTTCCGGGATCAGCAAACCCGGCACGCCCATCGCGCACAACCCGTCAAACAATTCCTTCGGAGCCGCGTCGTTGGCGTCAGCCGCCCGCCGAACGCGCTCCAAAGGCGAGTGTTGTTCGAGGAAACGCCGGATGCTGTCTTGAAAAAGCCGCTGCTCTTGCGACAAACCGAATTCCATGTCGTGCTCCTAACCCGCCGAACGCGGTTCGCGCGGCATATTCAGCCCGCGCTCCGAGATGATGTTCTTTTGAATTTGCGCCGTGCCGCCGCCGATGATCATCCCCAGCTGAAACATGTATGTCGCCTGCCAAGAACCGTGACTGCGCACGTAGGGACTGTCGTCGTAGAGCAGGCCGAACTCGCTCATTGCATCTATCGCCAGCGCCGAAATCTGATGCGACAGCTCACACGACTGCAACTTCACCACCAAACGCGCGAGCCCGCCGTCCTCGCCGTTGGCGGCACCGGTCAGCAACCGCAAGCCGTTGAATTTCATCGCCGCCAGTTCCGCCTGCAGCATCACCAGCCGGTCGCGCAGCACCGGATGATCCATTGCCCGGATTCCATCGACCGTCTCGGTCTTCATCAGATCGACCAATGCCTGGAAGCGGGTTTCCAGCGCCGCCGGATCGCCCAGCATGCCGCGCTCGTGCTTTAAGGTGGCATTGGCGACGAACCAGCCTTGGCCGCGCTCGCCCACGATTTGATCGACCGGCACGCGCACATCGGTGAAAAAGACTTCGTTGAATTCCG
>VFKO01000623.1 GCA_009885515.1 Rhodobiaceae bacterium
AGGATATCTGCCGGCAGAAGCTGTTGAAGTTCCGTCATCTTCCGCCGCCATAGCCCCGTTCAGGGCCGGATAATCATTTGCATGATCGTGTTCATCAGACCCGACATTGATGCCGCCATAAGCGGTAACATCAGAATAACGGCGACGAAGATCGCCAAAATCTTTGGCACGAAAACAAGAGTCGCTTCCTGGATTTGCGTCAGCGCTTGCAGCAGGCCCACGGCCACACCGACGACCAGACCAACCATCATGATCGGGCCTGCCATCACAATCAACACCCACATCGATTCGCGCGCCAGATCCAACGCTTCAGCGCCGCCCATATTTTCAACCCTCGTTTATGTTTTTAAATCGGCATACGCAGAATGTCTTGATAGGCGGCGATGACCTTGTCGCGAATGGCCACGACGGTTTCGAGGGTCATTTCGGCAGAGTTGACGGCCGTCACAACATCGACGAGGTCGCCCTTGCCTTGCACCAGGCCTGCGGCCTTAACTTCGGCCTCGCGCCCTGATTTCAAAGCGTCGTTCAAAACGCCGTTGAGCAATTCACCAAATGACGATCCGGGTGCTGCAGCTTCGCCGGTGCCACCCATTTTTGCGGCTTGCGCATAGGCGTTGATTGCGGCGGGATTGATGGCGGCTACCATGGTTCAGCTCCGGTTGCGATTATCGTTTCAAGAGATCGACGGTGCGCGCCAACATGGAGCGCGTATTGTCGATGACACTGAGGTTTGCTTCGTAGGACCGTTGCGCTTCACGCATGTCCGCCATTTCAATGAGCGAGCTGACGTTTGGCATTTTGACATAACCGCGGCTGTCCGCCGCCGGATGACCCGGCATGAATTGTTCGCGGAATTCAGACATGTCCTTAACGACAGACGAAACCTTTACGGTTTCAACACCGGTGGCACGATCCAGTTCTGTCTTGAAGACCGGAATGCGCCGGCGGTAGGGATCTTCGCCCGGCGCTGCTGCGGTTGACGAGGCGTTGGCCATGTTCTCGGCGATGACGCGCCAGCGCTCGGCCTGCGCGCGCATGCCGGCTGCTGCGACCAGCATGGATTTCATCATTTCCATTTTTGTTTTCCTTTTGCGATTATTGCGAGCCGCCCAGAGCGGTGCGCCACATCGATGTCATTTTTTTGTAAAGACCGGCGGCCTGGGCATAGCCGATCTGGGTTTCGGACACTTTGAGCATCTGCTCTTCAACAACGACCGAGTTGCCGTCAGGCGTTGAACGGGAGTCTGGCGACACCATGGCCTGGTACGACCGGCCTGCGCCGGCCTGCGGTTGAATGTGCATCGCGTTGGTTGTCAACATTCCGCCACGCATCGAATCGGTCAAAGCCGAAGCGAAATCATTTGCGCGCAGATCGTGGGGCACGTAACCCGGCGTCGATGCGTTTGCGATGTTGACGGCGAGCACCGATTGGCGATCGCTGAGCCAGCTCATTTTCTGCTGCAACAATCCCACCAGTGGTAAATTTCCCATCGTCATGATTTTCTTGCCCTGCCCGAAGGTTTCGCTATCCGAGCGGCAGTTTTTGCCCGTTACACTTAAAGCCGGTTTAAGAGTGGCGAAGAAATTTGATCTAATTTCAGGGTGCGCTCACGCTTTCCTGCGGAGAGGCATAAGTATTCATCTCGCGTTTACCGGATGGAAACCAGGAAAATTCTGCCTGCTGTTTAGCTGGACTTAAGGTTACTTGGCCATTCTTCAGTTCTAATTTGCGGCTGAAGAGATTGTTATGGAAGTGACTGAATATCTGCG
>VFKO01000070.1 GCA_009885515.1 Rhodobiaceae bacterium
CCGGCGCCGTTACAGTTTTGCGGCGCGGAGGCGGAGGGCGTTGGCGATGACGCTGACTGAGCTTAATGCCATGGCGGCGGCGGCGATGATTGGGCTTAGGAGCACGCCGAAGACGGGGTAAAGAACGCCTGCGGCGATGGGTACGCCGGCGGCGTTGTAGATGAAGGCGAAGAACAGGTTTTGGCGAATGTTGCTCATCACTTGGCGCGAGAGGCGGCGAGCGCGCAGGATGCCGGAGAGGTCGCCTTTGACCAGCGTGATCCCGGCGCTCTCGATGGCGACATCGGTTCCGGTTCCCATGGCGATGCCGACGTCGGCGGCGGCGAGCGCGGGCGCATCGTTGACGCCGTCGCCCGCCATGGCGACAACCTTGCCATCGGCGCGCAGCTTTTCGACGATCTCGCTTTTTTGTTCGGGCAGCACGTCGGCGCGGATGTCTTCGATGCCGAGCTGGCGGGCCACGGCCTCAGCGGTCGTGCGATTGTCGCCTGTGACCATCACAATGTGGATGCCGTCGGCCTTGAGCGCCGCGATGGCGTCCTTGGTCGTGGCCTTGATCGGATCGGCGACGGCAATCACGCCGGCGGGTTTGCCGTCGAGGACGACGAACATCGCGGTCGCGCCTTCGCCGCGCAGTCTTTCGGCGATTGGTTCCAGTTCGCCGGACGTGATGCCCAGGCTTGCTACGAGCTTGGCGTTGCCGATGGCGGCGCTTTTGCCTTCGATCATGCCGGTGACACCTTTGCCGGTGACGGACTCGAAGCGCTCGACTGCAGGCAGAGAGAGCTTTGCTTCTTCTGCGGCGCGCACAATGGCTGCGGCCAAAGGATGCTCGCTTGATTTTTCGAGAGCGGCTGCAACGCGCAGAATCTCATCGCGCGAGACTCCCGTGAGAGGTTCGACGGCCACAAGCTTGGGCTTGCCTTCGGTCAGGGTCCCGGTCTTGTCGACGATGAGGGTGTCGATCTTTTCCAACCGTTCGAGGGCTTCGGCGTTTTTGATCAGCACGCCTGCCTGGGCGCCGCGCCCGACGCCGACCATGATCGACATCGGTGTCGCCAGGCCCAGCGCGCAGGGGCAAGCGATAATCAACACGGCGACGGCGGCGATCAGGCCGTAACTGAACCGGGGTTCGGGGCCCCAGATCGACCAGGCGGCAAAGGCTACTATCGCGACCGCGATCACCGCCGGTACGAACCAACCCGAGACCTGATCGGCAAGTCTTTGGATGGGCGCGCGGCTGCGCTGGGCCTTGGCCACCAGATCGACGATGCGCGCCAGCATGGTGTCGCGTCCCACTTTCTGGGCTTCCATCACGAAGGCACCGGTTTGATTGATGGTGCCGCCGATGACGCGGTCGCCCTGGGTTTTGGCAACCGGGATGGGCTCGCCGGTGACCATCGATTCGTCGACATTGCTGCGGCCTTCGAGCACAATGCCGTCAACCGGCAGACTGTCCCCGGGACGCACGCGCAAACGATCGCCGGCGTGCACCAAATCGAGACCGATGATCTCGTCCGTGCCATCGGCGCGAACGCGACGTGCAGTCTTTGGTGCCAGGTCGAGCAGGGCGCGGATCGCGCCGCCCGTCGTCTCTCGCGCGCGCAGTTCCAGAACCTGGCCGAGAAGAACCAGAACAGTGATCGCCGCCGCCGCTTCGAAATAGACGGCAACAGCGCCCTCCATGCCCCGAAACGCTGTGGGGAAGATTTGGGGGAGTAGTGTCGCGATCATGCTGTAGCCCCAGGCGATGCCGGTGCCCATCGCGATGAGAGTGAACATGTTGAGGCTTCGGTTGATCAGCGATTGCCAGCCGCGCACGAAGAAGGGCCAGCCGCCCCACAGCACGGCCGGCGTTGCCAGCACGAGCTGCAGCCAATTGTTGAGGACACCGCCGATAATCAAATGCAAGTCCGTAAGGTGAGCGCCCATCTCCAGCGCCACCACCGGCACCGTCAGCGCTGTGCCGATCCAGAACCGCCGCGTCATGTCGGCAAGTTCGGCATTGGGGCCCTGCTCCGCTTCGGCGGCGTTTTCAGGCTCCAAGGCCATGCCGCAGATCGGGCAGGATCCCGGTCCAATTTGACTAATCTGGGGATGCATTGGGCAGGTGTAAATCGTGCCGGGCTTGACGTGCTCGACGGCTTTCACCTTTGGTTTGAGATAGGTGGCGGGGCTGGCAATGAACTTCTCGCGGCAGCGCGCCGCACAGAAATGGTAGATTTTGCCGGCATGCTCGGTCTTGTGGCGCGTAGTGCCAGGATCGACTGTCATGCCGCAGACCGGATCGTGCGTGGAATGATCGTGGGGAACGGTCATGTTGTGGCTTTCCTAATCAACACCCTTGATAGATATACCCCTGTGGGGTATAGTTCAACCATGCAAGATGAAACCAAGAAAACTGTGCTGTCGCGCCTTGGCCGCATCGAGGGCCAGGTGCGTGGGCTATCCAAGATGATCGAGAGTGATCGCTATTGTATCGACGTCGTCAATCAGGTCCAAGCCGTGATGGCGGCCTTGAAAAAGGCCGAGAGTGTAATCCTCAAAGATCATATCTCACATTGCGTCGAACATGCGATTCGGTCGGGGAACAAAACGGCGCAGCGCGAGAAGGTCCAGGAACTCGTCGATACGTTGTCGCGGACACGCTGATGCAAAAAACTTTGGTGATTATCTCTGTTGTTGCGGGGCTACTGATTGCGGCGCAGGCACAGGCCCATTCCGAACTTGCAAGTTCGATTCCGGCTGGCGGCTCGACCGTGGTGGCGCCTAAAACCATCACACTGACATTCACGCGCGAACTCCGGCTGGTCACGCTCAAACTGATCGGAGAGAATTCGGACGAAGCTCTTGCCGTCGATCGTTCGGCACCGGCAGGAAAGTTATTCTCTGTTCCGTTACCCGCCATTGCACCTGGATCTTACGAGGTCAAATGGCGAGCGGCGGCCACGGATGGTCACTTCATGCGGGGCTCGTTTTCATTCACAGTTGCCGCGAGCAACAACGGTCAACCCGGTAAATCCTGATGTTCGACTGGGGCGTCGCCGCCGTTCTTGTGCAGGCTCTGTTGTACGCGACGTGTCTTACTGCAGGCGGCGGTGTTCTTTTCCTTGCGGTGTTTGGCCGGCAGTTGAGCGCGCCCGAACGGCAGTTTGTCATTCACTTCACCCGGGCTGTGGCGACCGCCGCACTTTTTGTGACAATTGCACGTGTCATGATCCTGAGCGCCATGCTGGGCGACGACTTCGCCAGTCTGTGGGATTGGTCCCTTATCCAAATTGTTCTTGAAGGCAGTGATGGGCGGGCGAACGCCGTTCGAGCGGTTGGCCTGATAGGCATTGCCGCATTCGCATTTGGAACCAGCGCGTCGCAAGCCATTGCCTTGGCTGGCGCCGTTGTGGTGGCGGGATCGTTCGCGCTCACAGGTCATTCGGGGTCCGCTGGGCCGGGATTTCTGCCCCGGCTTCTGGTCGCGATCCACGTGCTTGCCGTTTCCTTTTGGATCGGTGCGTTGGTGCCGCTGTTCAAGATTGCATCTAGCACGGAGTTCTCGCGCATCGGCGCAATCTTGCGGCGCTTTGGCAGCATCGCCGTTTTCATTGTCCCCGGCTTGATTGCCGCTGGCCTCATTTTGCTTTGGCTGCTTCTGGGTTCGCTGGAGGCCATTTTTACTTCCGACTATGGCCGCCTGTTGCTCATTAAATTGGCCTTCGTTGCGGGAATTCTGACGCTGGCGGCTGTCAACAAGCTTCGCCTGTCGCCGGGCGTGGCGGCCGGGGACCGCGCCGCCGCCGCACGCCTTAGGTGGTCGATTGCAGGGGAAATGACCTTGGCCACCGCCATCCTCCTCGTCACCGCGACGTTGACGACGGCCGTTGGACCGCCGGAGATGGAGTAATAAATGTCATGCGATTTTAGCGTTTACCCCGTAGGGGTATATTTGTGTTCACAGGAGTTTCGCACGTGATTGCCCTTTACACCGTTCTCGCTCTTGCTTTGGCCGCGGATGAATCCGTACTCGCGCAAAGCGGGGCGCCGGATACGCAACCTGCTGCCGCGCCGGCCAGCGAACCGATGTCAATGATGGATATGACCGGCTCGTTTGGTTCCTATCCGATGACGCGCGACGCTTCGGGCACGAGCTGGCAGCCCGACGTTACCCCGCACATGATGGGACATGAGATGCGCGGTGGCTGGATGATCATGGGTCACATGACACTCAACGGCGTCTATGATTGGCAGGATGGCCCGCGCGGCGACGAGAAGGCGTTCGTCTCGGGCATGCTGATGGCATCGGCGCGCCGGGAATTCGATAGCGGGGACGTGCTGAATTTTCGCGCGATGTTCAGTCCCGACCCGTTCATGGGCAAGACCGGCTATCCGCTTTTGCTCGCGGCCGGAGAAACCGCAAATGGCGTGACGACGCTGATCGACCGGCAGCATCCGCACGAGTTGGTGATGGAGTTGTCGGCCTCTTACAGCCACGTCATCGACGATAACGATAGTTTGTTTATCTATGCGGGACTTCCGGGGGAACCCGCCTTTGGCCCGCCGCCCTTCATGCATCGCCTTTCGACGATGGATAGCCCCGAAGCGCCGATCACGCATCACTGGTTCGATTCGAGCCATATCACATTCGGGGTTATAACGGCGGGCTGGGTCCACGATGCCTGGAAGCTGGAAGTGTCGCGCTTTACGGGGCGCGAGCCCGACAAGGATCGCTTCGACATCGAAGAGCCCAGGTTTGACAGCACGTCGATCCGCGCCAGTTGGAACCCGTCGGAGAATTTGTCTCTGCAGGTCTCATGGGCCGACTTCAAGAGCCCCGAGCAGCTTGAGCCCGAGGTCGACGAGTCACGCGTTTCGGCGAGCGCAATCTATACTGTGGCTCTGGCCGATGAGGGCTGGTGGTCGACCACGATTGCGTGGGGCCTCAAAGACCCGAGCGAGGATGAAACGATGCATGCCTTCGCACTCGAGACCGCCTTCGC
>VFKO01000106.1 GCA_009885515.1 Rhodobiaceae bacterium
AAATGACCACCGGGGTGCCGAACGGACGTATCAGAAAATTAACACCGTGCTGATCCGGTGACTGCGAAACAAGGATTGAATTGTCTGGAAACTGCAGCGCCGGACTGCCGCGCGCGAATCCCAACGCGATTTTCATAACAAGGCCCATCTGCAATCCGCGCAGTGCAACTTGAATTGCAGCTTCGGTGGCCGGATCAAAAGCTATTGAACCGGCGGACAGGACGCCCAATGACACCGTCACAATCGCGGCCTTGGCAGTGACTGTCCCCCGGTCCGTCACCGCCGTAACCGTGCCGCGGGCACCAGCACGGATTGCCCGCACCCGTGTACTGACGGAAATCGGCAGGCCCGAACCAAGTCGCGCAACCAAGGTCCCAAGCCCTTGGTGAACCAGGCGTGCGGGCTCGGCCTCATCGCGCTGAAACCAGTCTCGGACCGACATGTTTTCCATGTCGACCCCCATATCGAGCGGGCCGATCTGCGACGATGCCGCTCCAAGCCATGCCCGTGCTTCCGCATCCAGCGGCGGCACGACAACGGTGTTTGCCGCGCGATCTGTTTCTTCTTCTGCGGCCTCGGCAATGGCAAGGCTTAACGCATCAAACGCGCGCTCGTAGGCCCGGTTTTCGTGAGGGGACACCATGAGACCAGAGGCAAACAAAAGCTCCTTGGGGCTATGCATTGTGGTCTGAAACCCAAAGAGCTTCGCAAATCCCGTCAGCGGATTGCGCTCCGCATTGCGCAACCACTGCGCGCCAAGATCCAAGGGCACTCCAAATGTCGCGGTGTCTGTGTAGCAACGCCCGCCGATGCGTGGTGCGGCTTCGATCACTTGTACGCGCTTGCCGCTATTCACCAGAACCTGCGCTGCCGCTAACCCTGCAGCCCCGGCCCCCACGATCAGCACGTCGGGGTTGGCGGCAACCGCTGGCACCCCGGCCCCAAGGGGTAAGGCTGCTGCAAAACTGCCAAATTCACGCCTGGTAATCTTCATCGCCAAAGCCGCTTGGAGAGGTCGTAAATCTACCTTAGCATGAGACCTATGCGCATTTTGATTTTAGTGTGGTCATTGATCTGCGGCGCGGCCTTGCCTGCCCTCGCCGATCAACGCGATCCGCGTCTCGAGCAGCTGTTTAACCAACTGGCGAGCGTTCGAACCGCGCCGGAAGCTCAAACCATTGTCGCACAGATAGAGTCGATTTGGCGTCAATCGGGCAGTGACACTGTTGACCTGCTCGTGGCGCGCGCCGCCAGCGCCAGCGAGGCTCAAGACCTGGACACCGCGATGAAAATCTTCGACGTCGTTGCAGAAATGCGTCCTCGCTACGCTGAGATTTGGTTCAGGCGAGCGGAATTGCTCGTGGCCATGGACAGCCAACAAGAAGCAGCCAGTGACTTGGCCAAGGCCGTAGCACTCGAGCCACGGCACTTCCAGGCCCACGCATTACTGGGCCGTCTCGCAGATCTATCCGGCAACAAAGCTCTGGCGCTCGCGGCCTTTCGCAAAGCAGTGGCCTTGAATCCAACACTCGAAAACGTGGCAAAGCGCGCCGGTGAACTCGCATTCGAAGTCGAGCGCAAACCTCTATAGATTTATTGGTCCCTTGCGTCCCACAAAGGCCACGCGCAGCAAGTTCGTTGCACCGGGTGTTCCCATAGGCACGCCAGCCGTCACCACAATACGCTGTCCGGCGCTGGCGAATCCTTCTTGAAAGGCAATCTGGCAGGCGCGCTCACTCATATCCTCAAAATCCGCAGCATCCGCCGTCACGACGCAGTGCAATCCCCAAGCTATGGCAAGTTTACGGCCGGTCGCCGTCACCGGAGTAAGCGCGATGATGGGAACACTTGGCCGCTCCCGTGACGCGCGCAACCCCGTAGAGCCTGAGCCGGTCCAACACACGATGGCCGCAGCTTTGATCGTCTGCGCGACCTGGCGCGACGCCGCGGTGATGGCATCTGACGTCGTCGCTTCGGGTTCCGAACGCTGGGCATCGATGACCATGCGGTAGTGCGAATCGCCTTCGATGGAGCGGGCGATCCGGTCCATCATCTCGACAGCTTCAATGGGATACTTGCCGGACGCAGATTCAGCCGAAAGCATCACTGCATCAGCGCCATCAAACACGGCAGTTGCGACGTCTGACACTTCTGCGCGCGTTGGCAGTGGACTTGTAATCATCGATTCCAGCATTTGTGTCGCCACCACGACGGGCTTTCCGGCCGCACGTCCCACACGCGTGATCTGTTTTTGCTTTGAGGGCACTTGCTCAATCGGCAGCTCAACGCCCAGATCGCCGCGGGCAACCATCAAAGCGTCAGACAGCTCCGCAATTTCGTCGAGCCTGTCGATCGCCGCAGGCTTTTCGATTTTCGACAATACACCTGCGCGTCCGGCAACAATTTTGCGGGCCTCCGCCACGTCTTCCGGCCGCTGCACAAACGACAGCGCGATCCAGTCAACTGCCAGTTCAAGCGCCCGGTCAAGGTCGGCACGATCCTTCTTCGACAGCGCTGCAATCGGCAACACCGCATCTGGAACGTTGACGCCTTTGCGGTCTGTCAACCGCCCGCCGACCTCGACCAACGCCGTCGCGCTATCGGCCTCGGCCTTTTCGATTCGCAGTCTCAGCCGCCCGTCATCGATCAGAAGCTGCCCGCCTACTTTTAGCACCGCAAACACTTCACGATGGGGCAGGAACAGCCGGTGCGCATCTCCCGGCGTCGAATCCATATCGATCTTGACCCGGGATCCCGTTTCCAGTTCCACGCCGCCGCCGGCCATGGCCCCAATGCGAAGTTTGGGCCCCTGCAAGTCCGCCAGGATTCCAATCGGCCTCCCGATCTCCGCCTCAAGCGCGCGTATCGTGGCGACGTACGAGGCGAGCCCGGCGTGATCGGTATGGCTCATATTGATACGAAACACATCCGCGCCCGCTTCAAACAGCCGCTTGACTGTATTTGCGTCGCGGGATGCCGGACCTAAAGTCGCGACAATCTTCACATTGCGGCGTCGACGCATACTGTCCCCATCGGCGAAAATGTGTGCCGTTTGTTTGAATGGTCAATCCGACAA
>VFKO01000031.1 GCA_009885515.1 Rhodobiaceae bacterium
AGCGGGACTATAGTACCACGAGCCCGGTCACAACGATCGGATCGCAGACGTTTGAACTGACGCAAACGAATTCCGTCGAGAGGCTGCTAAACGACTTGCCGCAACTGGTACCGGGCAACACCTACACGTCCAACAATGCAGGCGGTGAGGAGTTTGCTACGATCGACCTTCGCGGGTTGGGTGCTAACCGCACGCTGGTGCTGATCAACGGCAACAGGTTACCGATGTCGTCGACAACAGGCGTTGCCGACATTAACACAATCCCCGCCGGTTTGATCGACCGCGTGGAAGTCGTGACCGGTGGCGCGTCAGCAGTGTACGGATCGGACGCGATGGCTGGCGTCGTCAACTTCATTCTCAAGAAAAACTATGAGGGTATGGAAATCACGGCATCGGCCGGCCAAGCCGAACACGGCTTTGCCGAAGAGCGTGACGTGCAAGCCCTCATCGGCGGGAACTTCGCAGGTGGCAACGGCAACTTCACGGTGTTCGGGGAATATTTCTCACGCGAAGGCGTGCTGCAAAGCGAGCAAGAATATTCGCGTACTGCGGCAGCGATTTGCTACAGCGCGGGAGTGTATTCCGTTTGCGATAGCGCAGCGGAGGCCAACGCTATTATCGCCGGTGGAGGTTTCGCGACGATCAGCGGCGGATCAGGTACGCCGCCTTGGGGCTGGATTGCCGACAACGCGGCGAATCCATTTACAGGGCTTTCAGGCATTCCGTCTTTGGCCGGCCAATTTGGCAACGCAAACACAGATTGCGATGCGTCGACCGTTGCTGTCGACGGTGGAAATCTGTCATTCAATGATGCGGGCGCATTGACGCCGCGTTTCGCTCAGAGCTTCACGGCTTGCTTGGTTCCCGACCGCACTGCAGGATCGTCGCGCTACAACTATGCCCCGGACAATTACATCGTGCTGCCGGCGGAGCGTTACAACCTCTCGATGTTTGGTCACTATGACATTGAGAAAGACTTAAAGTTAAACTTTGGTGCGATTTACTCCGACACGTTCACGCGCGTCCAGCTTGCACCGACGCCGGCCACCAGCATAACCGTGAACTACAACCCAACTTTACAGACGTATATAGAGGATAATCATCCTGACTTGCATGATGCGCTTCAGTCGCGGCCAACTCCGTTTGCCGACTTTGTAATGGATCGCCGGACGAACGAGATCGGAACGCGCAACGGCAAGCAAGAAAACTCAAGCTTGAATTTGTTTGCAAGTTTAGAGGGAAGCTTTGCTGCGGGTTGGAACTATGAAATTTCAGGCTCATTCTCCGATGTCGATTTCATCTCAAAGCTGGAGAACAGCGCCAACAAAACGGCACTCGTTCAAGGCTTGGCGGGATGTCGTGGCGCCCGCGAGGCCGGGCCAGATGGGGACCTGGGTACTGTTGATGATGTCGACTCTGCGCTGGGTGGGGCGGCGTTGCCAGGCTGCGTGCAGGTCGATCTGTTTGGTATCAATTACGGCAATTCTCCGCTTGATCATGCGGCGATGACGAATTTCCTTAAAGTGGATACGTGGTCGAGAACGCAGGTCGAAGAAACGATCGTGTCGGGGTTTGTTTCTGGAGACTTGACTGACGCGACCGGTGCTGGTCCGATTGCCATGGTTGTCGGCGTCGAGTATCGCTCGTCGAACGCGTCCTTCGAGGTCGACAACGAACAGCGCACCGGAAACATCTTTGGGTTTAATGCGTTGCAGAACCAGTTTGGTACGGTGGATGTGTATGAAGCTTACGCGGAATTTTCGGTGCCGCTGGTCAAGGATGAACCCTACGCCTATTACTTGGGCGTTGAAGCCGGTTACCGCATTTCCGAATACAATATTGCGGGGAACACGAATACGTACAAATATGGCGGTGAGTACTCACCTTTCGAGTGGTTGAAGTTTCGCGGCATCTATAACAAAGCGACGCGCGCTCCCAGCGTATTTGAAGCATTCCAGAATGGCGACCAAGGATTTCCAACCTACACCGATCCTTGCCGGGACGACGATGACGGTGGCGACGGATTTCCCGATGTCCCTGACGTGACGCTTGCCGAGTGCATTCTTGCAGGCGTGCCCGCTGGAGCCTACCCCGGGTTCATCGCCAACAATTCTCAAGTTGAAGCGTTTGCGTTCGGCAGCGACGCTCTGTCGCCCGAGACGGCTGAAACAACAACATACGGTTTCGTGCTGCAAACCGGCAATGACTGGTTCGGCGTGGGTAATCTGCGCGCATCCGTCGACAAGTACGACATTCAAATTGCGGATGTTATTCTTGATCTTGGTGCGCAGTTTTACATCAACACGTGCTATACAGGCACAGATCTGGCTCTCGTGGCAGAAGCATGTGCGAGAGTGATCCGTGACCCCCTTACTGGGCAGATCGATTCCGTCAACACGTTCCGCGCCAACCAAGGTTCACTGACAACAGAGGGTGTCGATATCCAAGTCGACTACCGGTTGGACTTGTCCGACATTGACCTTGACGGCGTGTTATCGGTGAACGCACTCTATTCGATCATCGATAGCTATCAAATCAACGGTGACGAGTTTGCGGGTACGACGAGCGCAGCCATCGGCACGGCCATTTTCGATTGGAAGTCGGTACTGTCGGTCAACTATGCGATTGAAGAGTGGATGGTGTATTCGCGCTGGTCGTATGTGCCGGAGCTACCCGAAATCGGCTTTGGAACTATTTCTGGCTTTGGTGGCGTTACGCCGATTGCGCCGGCGGCAAGTTATGTCGATGTCGCCGTCCGGTATGCGCCCGTGGATTGGCTTGCCGTTACAGTGACGGTCAACAACGTCGTCGACGAGGACACTCCACAGACGATCAATGGCGTGTTCTCTCAGGGTAATACTGACCCGCAAGTTTATGACGTTTTGGGACGCAGTTGGTTTTTGTCGGTGAAGACAAAGTTGTAATTGACGAATCGGCGGGTAGCATCCGCTGCCCTTTTTTGTTTGTGCACGGCAATATCAGCTCTTGCCCTTGGATTTCCGCGCGCTCAAGGGGGGGCTTGAGGCCAAATGTCTGCTGCATTGTGTGCGGTGTTGAGGCTATAAGTGCGAACCATTTGTACCGGTTTCGTTTCCTGGGTTCCTCGTGACGCACACTGTAAAACGTAAGTTGACTACGATCTTTTGCGCGGATGTTGTCGGCTATAGCAAAATGATGGGCAGCGACGAGCACGGCACGCTCGTGCGGCTGAAGCATTGCCGCGAACTGATGGAAGCCTTCATCACCCGCCATCGCGGGCGCGTCGTCAGTTGGTCAGGCGATGCGGTCCTGGCCGATTTCGGCAGCGTGGTGGAATCAGTGCAATGCGCGGTTGAGATTCAGCGCGAGCTCAAAGCGCAAAACGAGGCTTTGCATCAGGCGCAGCAGATGGCGTTCCGCATCGGCGTCAATCTGGGCGATGTGATGATCGACGACCACGACATTTTCGGCGAGGGGGTGAATATCGCTTCGCGGCTGCAGTCCATTGCGCCGCCTGGGGGAATCCTGATCTCGGGTTCGGTATACGATCAGGTGAAGAACAAGCTGGCGCTGGGTTACAATTTCATGGGCAACCAGCAAGTCAAGAATATCAGCGATCAGGTGCCGGCCTTTGTCGTCATGCACGATGCGGCGCCGTCGCTTCCGATTGCGGGCGGGATGAAGCGTGTTTCGGCGATGGCCCCTGCCCCGATTTCGTTGCGATTTGCGGCGGGTGCTGTCGATGGTGTCTTTGCCTGCGCGTTGACATTTGCCGCTGCGATCGCTTTGCAAGGCGTCGTGGGACCAGTGTTTGCAATCAATGCGCCGTTCACGTTGCTGGCGAAAGAGCGGTTGATTTCCAGCGACTTGCCGTCGACCGATATTGAAGACGGCGGCAAGATCATTCGCACCACAACGCGCTCGGTGATCGAGCGCGACTATTTCGGGATGGTCCGCCAGACATTTGCACGCGTCGAGGTGGAGTTGGGCGCTGCCGTCAGCGCGCGGTCGCGTCCGGCGGTGAGCGAGAGCCACGAAGTCTTGCTAGGCGCCGACCGGCGCACTGAGTTGACGCGATTGCCTTTGTGGATGGCGTCGGTGATTGCCTATTTCGTGATGCTGGTTTTGGCTGAAGGCTGGCTTTTGCGCGG
>VFKO01000250.1 GCA_009885515.1 Rhodobiaceae bacterium
AACGCGAAAAGGCGCTTGATGTATTCACGCTGGCGTTCGTCGACGGTCCAGTGGCGCGGTGGTTTATGGCGGACGGAAGTTTGTATCTGAAGAATGTGGGCGCGGCACAGTTTGCGCTGGGCGGGCGGGCGCTGGAGCACGGAACGGGTTACTGCCTGGATGATTTCTCCGCGGCTGCGTTCTGGTTGTCGCCGGTGGTGACGCCGATGTTGCGCCGGGCGCGGTGAAGCATGTGGATTGATCACACGTGATGACCAACCTGTTTTTGAACGGTGAACGAAGGCTTCGGAGCGGGTGGTGGGTTGCCATTTTTATGGCCGTGATCGCAGGGTTTCTATTTCCGCTGATCTTTCTTGCGCGTGACCAGGGCGGTGACGTGCCGGTCATCCAACAGGCCGGGGTTGTTTTGGTTGCCTCGCTTTTTTGTCAGCTGCTCAGGCGCAAGCCCGTGAAAGAACTTCTAGGGCCTCTGAATTGGCAATGGCCGCGGCAGTTGATGGTTGGGGCATTGCTGGGCGTGGGTTTGATGGCCGGGCCGGCACTGGTCTTGGGTGCCATGGGGGCGGTGTCATGGGGCTTCAATGGCGATGGTCTGGCTGCGATCGGTCCAATGCTTGGCGTGCTGGCGGCCGCCGCGGTTACGGAAGAACTGATGTTCAGGGGTTTCGTCTTTCAACGCCTGATTGACGGCATCACGGCGTGGCCCGCCCAACTGGTGGTGGGGGCATTTTTTGTGCTCACTCACTCTGATGCACTGCGCAGCATTGGCGATTTGGGGTATCTTGCGGGGCTAAATATTTTCCTTGCGTCGATTTTGTTTGGGCTGGCATTTTTGCGCACAAGAAGCCTCGCCATGCCTTTGGGAATGCATTTTTCTGCTAACGCCATACAAGGTCCCGTGCTTGGTTTTGGCGTGAGCGGCAGTGATCAAGCGGGGTTGCTGATCAAGACCAGTCACGGTGTCCCTGATTGGTTGACCGGAGGCGATTTCGGTCTAGAGGCGAGCCTGCCGGGGATTTGCTTCTTGATTGCACTGATTGGCGTGATGTGGGTGTGGCCGCGAAGCTGACGTCGGGGTGGCTGCCTCATCAAGTTACGGCAGCGCGCGAATGGCTGCTTCGGCGCCGGGGAGCAGGGTGTCGTCGCTGGTGTTTTTGTTGAGGCGCGCATTGAGATAGAGTGTTTGCATGAAGGCATCGACGTTGTGGAGGCGTGCCAGGTTGGCCGTCGACGCGTAGGCATCGTTCCATGAGGCGAGCGGTGCGGGGGCGGCCACTTGTTCGAGCCATGCGCTCCATTCGGCCTGGCTGAACAGATTTCGCTGGGCGATCTGGAGAATGGGGGCGGCGAGACGCTGGGGTTCGCCGAAAATGTAGGAGTGACTGGGCGGTGAAATCTGCAATGCTATCGCGTCACAAATGCGTTGAAGGTCGGGCTTGACAAACGCCGGGTTGAGCGCCAGCTGCAGCATCAGATCGGCGCCGTGCGCAATGCCGTGGCGCCAGCCCTCGCGATCATCGAAGCCGCGATAGTCGTGCACGTTGGTGAGATAAGTCACGCCGGCCGTGAGCAGGCGGGCGCGGCGTTGCGGGGTGAGAAATGCCTTGATGCGGTCGGCGCGGGCGATTTCGGCGAGCGCCAGTGCAGCGAAGGGGCGTTCGAAGCCGGCGCCTTCGGGGGCCGTGAGGCGTGCTTCGAGATCGTCTTGCAGGGACAGCATGGTGCCGTCCGTGAGCAGGCGGGCGCGCAGGAAATGGAACAGTGCTTCGTAGGCGATGCCGTCACGCAGTGCGGGGTCGGGTGAAGTGAGGCAATCGGTGAGGGCGCGGGCGAGGGCGTTGCGCGCGGTGTCATCGGCGATGGCCCATTTTGCCGCCTTGAGCCCATCGAGTTGGGCGCGGCTATAGTTCGCGGGCGGGCACGTGGCGTGGGCGATGGAGCTGTTGGCGCTAAGCGCGGAAAGCGCCGTGGCTGCCACAACAAGCACGCGCATGATCTGCATGGTCAATTCCCTGTTGGTGTCAGATTATCGGGGCGGCTGCGTCTGGTCGATCACAAGGCTGTGATGCGGCCGTTTGGCAGGGGCTTGACAGGGGCGTGTTAGTTCCTTATATGTTCCTTTGGCGGGTGGCTTATATATTTCGGTGATTATTTTCGTCCGGCAGGTGGTCTGCCGGGCGCTGCGACTTGACATTGTGGTAGGCGTTTTTTCGAACCGCGGTCGCCGCGCCGGGAGAATAGCGTCTCGTTGGTCCATAGGACAATTGAGACAGGACAAACAGGACAGTGTTTTGGGACAGTGTCCGATGTCCTGTTTGTCCTGAAATTCGTGGCCGAAATCTGCTGGTTTTTCTCGGGATTAGGACAGGCGGCGGTGCTAAATTGGTGCGATCCAGGCGAATCAGCGCCTTTTGGGCTTACAATGGACGGGGCATGGGCGGCATAACGCCTTCAGTGATTGTGGTCGGAAACGAGAAGGGCGGGTCGGGCAAGTCGACCGTCGCTATGCATCTGGTTGCGGGCCTTATGGCTTCGGGCTTGCGGGCGGGGGCGATCGATCTTGACCACCGCCAGCAGAGCCTGTCGCACTTCTTCGCCAACCGGGCGCAGTGGGCGGAGCGGCAGGGGCGGGCGGTGGCACTGCCCAAGCTGATCACGTTGGCGCCGGAGCGGGCAAGTTTTGAGGTTGCGGTTTCTGAATTGGGTCAGGAAAGCGATGTCATCGTTGTCGATTGTCCGGGCGCCGATACGGCACTGGGCCGGGTGGCGCATGCAAATGCCACGATCATCGTGTCACCGCTGAACGACAGTTTCGTCGACTTCGCTTTGCTGGCCAGTGTCGATCCTGAAACGTACGAGGCCAGAACGCCCAGCATCTACGCGGAGTTCGTTTGGGAGAGCCGCAAGCGCCAGATGATCGAGCGGCGGCGGACCATAGACTGGCTGGTGGTGCGCAACCGGATGTCTGCCATGGAGACGCACAACAAAAGGCGGGTAACCCAGGCCTTGACGAAGCTGTCACAACGCATCGGGTTTCGCCTGGCGCCGGGCTTGAGCGAGCGGGTGGTGTATCGCGAACTGTTTCCCAAAGGATTGACGGTGCTCGATTTGATGGAAGGAAAAACACGCGGGATCACGATGAGCCAGATCGCTGCACGGGCCGAAGTGCGCGGGTTGATTGCGGCGCTACGCTTGCCGCAGTTTGCGAAGATTGCTGCTGCCGGTTAGCGGACGGCGATCGGCAGGCTGGCGCGCGAGGTCGCTTGATCCCAGGCGCCGTCGGTGACCACAAGGCAGCTGACGCCGCGTTTCTGGATTTGGTCGCAGAGGGTTTCGGCTTTCTTTGGTGTGAAAGCGCCGAAGCGCACACGGAAGAACGTGTCGCCGTTGACGTCGAGCGCTACAACAGCACTAGCCGCGCCGGACAATAGATCTCGCATTTGCGTGCGTACACTTTGTAACTGGTTTTCGGCATTGTCACGTGAGGAGTGGGCGCCAACCTGGATGCCCCATTTGCCGCCAGTCACAGGTATGCCGCTGCGCGTCTGATCCGCGGTGTCACCTTGTCCGTATTCACGCGGTGAGGATGCAAGCGATGCCACGACTGCAGGTTGGGCGTTGGCCACAGAAATGATGCCGGATGACCCGGCTGGTGCGGCTTGCGGCTGGGGCCTGGATTCGGTGGCGCGCTCGGTCGCTTCGGCAGCCTCAGCTTCGTCGTCATCCAGGACCAGCGGTGACATGGCTATGACCACCGGGGCAAGGCGTCCGAGGCCCAGTTTTGTGAACTCAGCCTCGAGCAATTGGGCGGTCATGACGTCGCGTTCGCGGGCCGAGCGTCCGCCCATGACGATGGAAATGAGGCGCGTGCCTTGACGGGTGGCGGAGCTTGCCAAATTGAATCCCGACATGCGGGTATAGCCGGTTTTCAAGCCGTCAGCGCCGTCGAAGAAGCGCAGAAGGTTGTTGTGGCCGGCGTAGCTGCGGCCGCCCCAGACGAAGCTCTGCAGGCGGAAATAGGGATAGAACTCGGAGAAATCTCCGATCAAGCGACGGCTCAGAATGACGAGGTCGCTGGCGGTCGAGCGTTGGTTTGTGTCTGGCAAGCCGGAGGCGTTGACGAAGGTGGTGCGCGTCATGCCGAGTTCGCGAGCCTTTTGCGTCATCTTGGCAGCGAACTGGTATTCGCTGCCGCCGATGTGCTCGGCGACAATGACGGCGACGTCATTGGCGGAGCGTACGATCAAGGCTTTGATGGCATCTTCGACAGTCAGCGTTTCGCCCGCATCTATGCCAAGTTTGGTCGGGTCTTGCGAGGCGGCATACGACGAGGCCGTCATCGTTGTGGAGAGGGAAAGGTTGCCGCGGTCGATCTGCTCAAACAGCATGTACAGCGTCATCATTTTTGTGAGCGAAGCCGGGTAGCGGGTATCGTTCGACATGCGCTCATGCAAGACGCGGCCACTGTTGGCATCGACGACGACAGCGGCGAATTTTTCGACATAAGGTTCGGGCGCGCGATAATGGCGCACACGTTTCTTTTTGCGAGCAGCATCGGCGGTTGCAATCGACATCACAACGCCAAGCATCACCAGCACTGATATCAAAAGTCTGATTGGCCGCACGCGCCCTACCATTTTCTGTACTCAGTCCTAAAACTTTGGTTCAGTGAAACGGCAGGCACAGTCATGCCAAACAAATCAGCAAGGAGCAGACTATGCTTTTCGCCGATGCCCCCGTGGCCCTCAACAAGTCCAACAGTTTGCCAGATTTTTCTGGTTTGGAAAGTGTTAACATGGCCAAGAATTCCGCCTCAAGGGTTAGGCACTCAGTGAACCGACTCCTGTCAGCCTATCTTGAACGCATTTCCCGTTGCTGTTTGGTTAACAAAAAATGTGTGCAATCGCACAATTTTTTGTGCGGTGCACAAATTTTACTTGACATTCGTGGCATTATACCGTAACAAAAGCTTATGTTGCAGTGCAGCATTTTGTATTTGCCGCCTAGAATTGACGGTTAATACAAGTATGCAGCGAAGCGATCTGATCAGAGAACATTAAAATGGCCCGCAAGAGCAATCAAAAGCCGGCAAGCGAGGCCAAGGAGCACGTCATGAAAAACGGGAACGAAGCCATGAAAAACGGATTTGAAACTATGACCAAGTCATTCGAGAAGTTCTCGGGCTTTGGGAAAGAAAATGTCGAAGCCTATATGCAGGCCTCGACCGCCTTCGCCAAAGTCTTTGAGCGCATTAATGGAGAGATCTTCAATTTCTCCAAACAGCAAGTTGAAGACGGCGTCGCTGCTTTCAAAGCGGTGTCGGGTGCCAAGAGCGTCCACGAAGCGTGGGAAGTCCAAAGCGATTTCGCCAAGTCTGCGCTTGACGCCTATGTCGCGCAAGCAACGAAGATGAACGATCTTTGGATGGGTGCAGCCAAGCAGGCGGCAGAGCCGTTCAGCTCGCGCTTCGCTGAATTCACAGAGAAAATGCAAGATATTCGTACGCCGTTCGCGCGAGCTGCCGAGTAATTTTTAGGCATCAGAGTTGGTTGAAAGGGCTTGGAGGCTGTTGTCTCTGAGCCCTTTTGCTTTCGGCGCCAGGCGGGTAGACTGACGTGCATGACAGCACAGCAACGCATCGATTTTGCGACACTCAAGCGCCCGCGCACGCCCAACACGTTTCTGATGGCACCTGAGGGCTTTTGCCCATTGGCGAAAGCCGACGTGGTCTCAGCGGTGTATGGCGTTGGGGCGAAAAAGTTGCGGCAGGAATTTCTGAGTGCTGCCATTGCTCAAAATCGGGTTACACATTCCTTCGCGGACGACGCGGAACTCTATGATGATTTTATAGTGCGCTCGGCCTTGTTTGGATTTCCCGACAATGTGTCGGTAAAATTTCTGGACGTGAAGGGCGGGAAATCGACCCTCGCCGTTTATTCGCGGTCGGTTTATGGCCGGTCGGATCTTGGGATTAACCGGACCCGCACTTTGGCGTGGATGGCGCTTGTCAACAGTAGCGTTAAGCCGTTGGTTCCCTAGATTCTATGGCCCCAGGCTCAACTTGGGGCTTTCAATTCGGCAGGGGCATCATATTTAATGAACCCAACAGAATGACGTTTAACAAGGGAAGATATTGCGGCTAGCATGACGAAGAAAAACGGTGATCGCGACGGGCAGGGATCCTCGACCGGTCTTGTCACAAAGACGCGGCCCAAGACCAAAAAGCCAAGCCTTTACAAGGTGCTTATGCTAAACGACGACTACACGCCGATGGAGTTCGTCGTTCATGTGCTTGAGCGATTTTTCAATAAGGGGCGCGAGGATGCAGAAGTCATTATGCTGGCGGTGCACCGGCAAGGGGTGGGCATTTGCGGGGTCTACACCTACGAAGTTGCAGAAACCAAGGTTGCACAAGTTATCGATTTCGCCCGGCGGCATCAGCATCCATTACAGTGCACACTTGAAAAGGAATGATAGACTAGTCCGGTACTAGGGGCGCGCACGTTTACGAAAGGCAGAGCGAGTGGCGAGTTTTTCTAAATCCCTTCAGAGTACGCTTCATCGTGCAATGGCGCTCGCAAATGAGCGCAATCACGAATACGCGACGCTTGAGCATTTGCTCCTGTCCCTGATCGAAGACCAGGACGCCATCGCCGTGATGCGGGCGTGCAGCGTGGATGTCGATGCACTCAAGCGGACGCTTGCGTCCTATGTCGACACGGATTTGTCGACACTTGTCGTTGATGACGGCGAAGATGCCAAACCGACGGCGGGCTTTCAACGGGTTGTTCAGCGCGCGGTCATTCATGTTCAATCGTCGGGGCGCGAAGAGGTGACGGGCGCGAATATTCTTGTCGCCATTTTTGTAGAGCGCGAAAGTCATGCCGCCTATTTTCTGGGCGAGCAGAATATGACGCGCTACGATGCCGTCAGTTACATCAGTCACGGTATCGCCAAGCGCCCGGGGGCCACGGAGGCGCGGCCGGTTCGTGGTACGGATGAAGAAGAAGACGGCGAGAAAGCGGTCAAGCAAGGCACCGAAGCGCTTGAAGCGTATTGCGTCAATCTCAATGCCAAGGCGCGGCAGGGCAAGATCGATCCCCTGATCGGGCGCGAGGCCGAAGTGGACCGCACCATCCAGATTCTTTGCCGCCGGCAAAAGAACAATCCTTTGCTGGTCGGCGATCCGGGCGTGGGCAAGACGGCGATTGCCGAAGGCCTGGCGCGCAAGATCATTAACAATGAAGTGCCCGAAGTTTTGCGCGACTGCACAATCTTTTCGCTGGACATGGGGTCTCTGATTGCGGGGACACGCTATCGCGGTGATTTTGAAGAGCGTCTGAAGAATGTGCTGAAGGAGCTGGAGAACTTCAAGGGCGCGATTTTGTTCATCGATGAAATTCATACGGTGATCGGCGCCGGGGCGACGAGCGGCGGGGCGATGGATGCGTCGAACCTGCTGAAGCCCGCCTTGCAATCGGGGACTTTGCGTTGTGTCGGTTCGACGACCTATAAGGAATTCCGCCAGCACTTCGAAAAAGATCGCGCCCTGGCGCGGCGCTTTCAAAAAATTGATGTGGGTGAGCCCTCCATTCCTGATGCGATCAAGATTCTGAAGGGCCTGAAGCCGTATTACGAGAGCTATCACAAGGTGCGCTATACCAGCGAGGCGGTGAAGGCGGCGGTCGAGCTTTCGGCGAAGTACATCAATGACCGCAAGCTGCCCGACAAAGCGATTGACGTGATTGACGAGACCGGCGCGTCGCAGATGTTGCTGCCGGAAGGCAAGCGCAAGAAAGTGATCGGCGTCAAAGAGATCGAAGACGTGATCGCGCGGATGGCGCGCATACCACCGAAATCAGTATCGAAGAACGACGCGGAGTCACTGCGCGATCTTGAAATGAACATGGGCCATGTGGTCTTTGGTCAGGCCGAAGCCATTACGGCGCTGACGGCGGCGATCAAGATGGCGCGGGCAGGTTTGCGCGATCCCGAGAAGCCGATCGGATGCTACTTGTTCTCAGGCCCCACGGGTGTCGGCAAAACGGAAGTCGCCAAGCAGCTGGCCAAAATCATGGGCGTTGAACTGCTACGCTTTGACATGTCGGAGTATATGGAGCGCCATTCGGTGAGCCGCCTGATCGGCGCACCGCCAGGCTATGTGGGTTTTGACCAAGGCGGCCTGCTGACGGACGGTGTCGATCAGCATCCGCATTGCGTGTTGCTGCTGGATGAAATTGAGAAGGCGCATCCGGACCTCTTCAACATTCTGCTGCAGGTGATGGACCACGGCAAGTTGACCGATCACAACGGCAAGAAGATCGACTTCCGCAATGTGGTGCTGATCATGACCACGAATGCGGGCGCCTCGGACGCGGCGAAAGAGTCTATTGGCTTCGGGCGTGGCAAGCGTGAGGGCGAGGATTCCGAAGCGATCAAACGGCTGTTCACGCCGGAGTTTCGCAACAGGCTTGATGCGGTGGTGCCGTTCAAGCCCTTAACCGCTGAAACGGTTGGACGGGTGGTTGAGAAGTTTGTGCTGCAGCTTGAGGCGCAGCTGAGTGACCGCAATGTAACGTTCGAGCTGTCAGCGGAGGCGACGCGTTGGCTGGCTGAGCGGGGCTACGACGAAGCTTTTGGGGCGCGACCGCTGGCACGGCTTATTCAGGATCAAATCAAGAAACCGCTGGCTGACGAAATTCTGTTTGGCAGGCTCTTGCGCGGTGGCACCGTGCGGGTGTTGCTCAAGGACGACCAATCCGGCCTGACCTTCGACATCATCGAAGCGCCGCATTTGCCGGTCAAAGTGAAGACCAAGGGTGAAGACGCCGACAGTGACGAAGAATCCGAACCTCAAGAGCCCGAATTGGTGAAATGACGCGGCTTTGTTTTATTGGTTTTGCATTTCTGCTTTTTGCCGGTCCGGTGTGGGCGGAAGAAGACATCAGTATTCGTGGAAATTTCCCGCAGTTGCTGGCTCGGGGTGAGACGACGCCGCAAATGGCCAATCGCATTGCGGTGGCCTTGATCAGTCTCGACCGTCTGATCGCGCCGCCGTGCGGCAGGAAGCGGGTATTTCATTTCTCTGGCGCCGACTATGTCGATGCCGATGATTTGTCGGTGCGCGTCGACCCCGCGATGCCTGGTGTGTGGCGCTTCGTGATTTTGGGCAAAGGGTGTTGGGCGACGCGCGTTCACAACGTCTTTGTTTATCCGCGCGGTACCCGGCCAGCAGAGATTCGCGCCGGCGCTCCGGGGCGCACGGTCGCGGGCTTCAAATATCAACAGCAAGCCATGCAGCTGGTATTTCGTGAGGCCAATGGTATTGCCATCAGATCGAATTGCGACGAGGCGGCGTACCTCACCGATACGGCGGTGACGAAGGTTCGCCGCCGCGGCCAGCCCTGGGAAGAAAACTGGTTGGCCACTGCCTGCGATATTACGCGCAAATTTCTGGTCATGTTTACACCGGACGGCGGCAAGATGCGGGTTGCAGTGGTGTTGAACGATTGAGCCCAGACGGCTCAGGAAATCAGCACCGGCGTTTCATGGATGTTGAGATTGTTGTGAATGCAGTCGCAAATGTAGTTGCCGACGTCGGCGCGGCTGATCGAGCCGTTGCGGTAGTCGGCAGGCTTCGACAAGACTTTTACATGGCCCCGTTTCTTGTGGTTGGTCAACGGGCCGGGACGCAGAATCGTCCAGTCTTTGTGGCTTTTCATGATGAGCGACTCAGCGCGGTCTTTGTCTTCGTAGTCCCGCTTCAACATAAGCGGATAGAAGATTTTTGTATGCAAGAACCCGCCTTTTCCCTTGCTGTCGCCTGCGCCGATGCCACTCAGAAAAATCAATCGCTTCACGCCTTGCCGGTTCATCACGGTCAGGATGGTTGAGATGGCATCGGAAAACACCGTCACAGTCTCGCGGCCAGTGGGGGCTGCCAAAGTGACAGCTACGGCGTCACAGTCTTTGATCGCTTGCTCAAGCAAGAGTTCATTGCGCGCGTCGCCTTTGTACCAGGCCAGCCGCGCGTCGGTGAGGCCCGATTGACCGGGGTTGCGCGCGACGGCTGTGACCGACCATCCGCGCACCAGGGCATCTTTGACGGTTTCCAGTCCACAACCTCTACTTGCGCCAATGACAGCGATTTTAGTCATCACTTAAGGCCCTATTGCAATGTGGCTGATATTTTGGCGGCCAGGGATTTCAACTTGTCGAAGTCAGCTTTGTCGCGCGCGTGCAGGTTCAGGTCAATGCCGCTCGAGCGCGGAATAATGTGAAAGTGGATATGAAATACGCTTTGACCCGCAGCTGCGCCATTCAATTGTGCCAGTAATATTCCGGGCGACTTGGTTACTTGCTTGACGGCTGCTGCCACTTTTTGTGTTGTGGTGATCAAGGCGGCAGCGCTGTCGGGGCTCAAGTCAAAGATGGTTTCAGCGCGCTCCTTCGGGATGACCAAGGTGTGGCCTTCGGCCTGAGGCATGATGTCCAGGAAAGCGATGGTAGAGTTGTCTTCGTAAACCTTGAAACACGGCGCCTCACCGCGAATGATCTTGGCGAAGATGTTGTTGGGATCGTAGGCCATGGTGTTACTCCGACTTCTTGAAGGGGGAATGCTCGCTCAATTCCCCGATTGCTTCGCCGACTGCGCGGCGTTCTTCCTTGAGGTAGTGGGCGACGGCATCGCGCAGACCGGGATGGGCGATCCAGTGGGACGAGTATGTGCGTACGGGCAGGTAGCCACGCGCCAGCTTGTGTTCGCCCTGGGCGCCAGCCTCAACGGTTTTCAGACCTCTTGAAATCGCGAATTCAATCGCCTGATAGTAGCACAATTCGAAATGCAGGAAGGGGTGGTGCTCGATGGCACCCCAATTGCGGCCATAGAGCGTATCTGATCCGATGAAGTTGAGCGCGCCTGCGATAGTGCGGCCATCGCGTTTGGCCATGATCAGCAAAATGTTGTGCGCCATGCTCCGCGATATCAGGCTGAAAAATTCGCGCGTGAGATAGGGCGAGCCCCATTTGCGCGAGCCGGTGTCGGTGTAGAAGTCGAAGAAGGCGTCCCAATGGGCCTCTCTCAAATCGCTGCCGGTCAAGAGTTCGATCTCGATACCGGCGCAAAGGGCTTCTTTGCGTTCGCGGCGAAGGTTCTTGCGTTTGATTGAGGACAATGCGGCGAGAAACCCGTCGAAGCTTTGGTAGTTCTCATTGTGCCAGTGAAATTGCTGATCGTGGCGGGATAGGAAACCGAGCCTGGCCAGGCTTTCGGCTTCGTCCTGGTTTTGAAAGGTAACGTGTACGGATGAAAGCTGGAGCTTTTGCGTAAAGGCCATGATCGCCTGAGCGAGAGCCGCTCGCATGCCGGCGTTCGCGCCGGTCAAAAGGCGAGGGCCGGTGGCGGGCGTGAACGGCACCGTGACCTGAAGCTTGGGGTAATATTCTCCACCTGCACGTTCGAAGGCTTGCGCCCAACCGTGATCGAAGACGTATTCGCCATAGGAATGGCTTTTGATGTAAATCGGCGCGGCACCGGCGAGTGCGCCTTGGTGTTCCAATAAAAGATGGGCGGGTTGCCAACCGGATGGTCTTGCCGCCGATCCGCTTTGCTCAAGCGCCGAAAGGAAGGCGTGCGAGACGAACGGGTTGAACGGCGCACCATGCGGGTTTGCCAGCGCATCCCAGGCCGCGGGCGCAATCTGCGAAATCGACTCGATCAATCGCGCGGTTGGCTGGAGCGTTGTCAAAGTAGTATTGCACCGCGAAGACGCGAAGGAGTCACAGAGAGAAACAGGAAAGAACGCTTCGCGCCCAATAACTTATCTTCGCGTCTTCGCGGTGAAAATATCAGTGTCACAACTCAATCAATTTCGAAAATGGCTTCCACCTCGACCGCCACGTTTCGCGGCAGGGAGCCGGCGCCGACGGCGGCGCGGGCGTGTTTTCCCTGTTCACCGAAGACCTGGACGATCGTGTCGGAAGCGCCGTTGACGACTTCGGGGTGTTGGGCAAAGCCCGGTACGGCGTTGACGAAACCGGTGAGTTTCAGGCAGCGTTTGACGCGGTCGAGATTTCCGGCACAGGCTTCGCGGACCTGGGCTATGATGTTCAAGGCGCAAAGCCTGGCTGCGGCTTGACCTTGTTCGACGGTGAAGTCTTTTCCGACCTGGCCCACATACTCCAAGCCGTTCGGACCCAAGGTCACCTGGCCCGAGACAAACACCAGGTTGCCGCTGACGACGAAGGGCACATAATTTGCGACCGGCGCGACGGCTTTGGGTAGAGTAATTCCAAGATCTTTCAGGTGCGCGTCGATGCGTCCGGTCATGATGCAGTCCCTTTGCGAATTCCGGTTGGCCATGCAAGAAACGTGAACCTCGCAAATTGCCAAGACCCTTGCAACTGACGGATAGTGAGATTCGATGACAAAACGACTTGATGCCGATGATCGCTGCCCGGTGCGTGACGGTTTGTACATGCCGGCGGAATGGGCACCCCACGCGCGGACCTGGATGGCGTGGCCGTGCCGGTTGGAACCGTGGGGATCGGCCGAGGGTCTGTTGCGGGC
>VFKO01000335.1 GCA_009885515.1 Rhodobiaceae bacterium
ACAACGTTGTTGATCCCTACTTGCGTCTGATGAGTTCAAACGGTTTGACCGAACTCAAATTCGATGATGACAGCCTGCCGGGAAACAACTCTGTATTCACGTTCACGCCAACCAGTAGCGGCACATATTATGTCGCCGCCGGCGCCTTTAACGATCTTGAAACGGGTCAGTATGGCGTCTCGGTTACCGCTGGAGCACGACCGTCGTTTGACACGCAGATGGGCGCCGGTGTGATCGATGGCGACCGTGCCTGGAACATTACCCCAGGGACGGGCGTCACCGTTACTTATGCCTTCCGGCAATCGCCTGCCTCATACACAGTCGGCGGCAGCGATATTTCGACGTTCACTCAATTGACTGCTACGGAAATCGCCGCAGTTCGCCTGGCCTTGCAGGCGTGGTCCGAAGTTTCCGGAATCAATTTTGTTGAGGTCAACCCCGGCGGCTACTCCGACAATGCGACGATGCTGTTCGGGAATTATTCCGATGCCAACGATGGAGCCGGGGCATTTGCGTTTTTCCCGGGTTCGACCGCGAGTACGGCGTCTGCAGGTGATGTCTGGCTGAACACGAACAGCATTCCAACCGCGTCTGCGATCAACTTTGGCAGCTTTGCCTACAGTGCGATCATACATGAAATTGGGCACGCCATCGGATTGTCGCACCCGGGCGTGTATAATGCTGCGCCGGGTGTCCCCATCACTTACGCCAATGATGCGCAGTTCACGCAGGACTCGCATCAATTTTCCATTATGAGCTATTTCGATGAATCCAATACAGGCTCCCAGTTCATTGGCTATGCCGAAACGACCATGTTGTTTGATGTCTTGTCGGCACAAAATGTATATGGAGCGAACCTGGCAACACGGGCGGGGAACACGGTCTACGGATTTAATTCGAACGCCGGCGCCGTTTATGACTTCGGCACGAATACCAACGCGGCCTTTGCGATTTGGGATGGCGGCGGTGTCGATACTCTCGACGCATCTGGATACGCTACCAATCAGGTCATAAGCCTGATCGAAGGTGTGTATTCAACAATTGGAAGTTCGTCTGCCAATATCGTGATTGCCCTGGGCGCGGTGATTGAAAACGCAATCGGAGGTTTCGGGAATGACGCGATCACCGGAAATGCCGCAAACAACAGTCTGAGCGGTGGCGCGGGCGCCGATGTACTGTCGGGAGGCGCTGGAAGTGACATTTTAAACGGTGGAGTTGGCACCGACACCCTGCGTATCGGAAACGGACATGATGTTGCGACAGGCGGACTGGACGTCGACATCTTTGGGTTGGACTTTCTCGCCGGTGCCGGACTGCAGACTTCACTCGTTGCCGACCTAGCGATCGGCGAAGCGATTTCCTGGACGGCACTTCAAACGAGTATCGTTGGTGGCATTGCCGTCAGTTTCGTTGGTCCAATCGTTTCTGGTAACGGCAGCAGTACGGCGCTGAACCAGATCGACTACGCTGTGATCGCAGATACGACGTTCCTGTATTTCGGTTTGGATGAGGCTGCAGGTTCGGACTTCAACTTGTCGATCACCGGCGTGTTCGCACTTGCTCAATTCGGCGTCGAACAAAACAATGCGAGCGGCGCTGTTTTGAGAGTGTCAGCTCAGGCCACGACCTATGCGCTGTCACCGGCAACAACGAGCGTGAGCGAAGGTGCCGTCAACGTGACCTTCACGGTCACCCGCTCCGGCGAGACTCCGGCGGAGACAATTTTTGCTTCGACCACGACGGGTGAAGGCTCAGCCAACAGTGGTGACTTCACGGCCTTGGCCGATCAGACGCTGGTCTTTGCTGCGGGTGAACTCACCAAGACGCTCACCGTAGCGATCACCAACGACACGGTGTTTGAGAGCAACGAGAGCTTCGGTTTGGTCGTTCAGCGCAACACCACCGACCTTGACGCCACCTTCCTCGCCAAGTCGACCTTCACCATTCTGGATAATGACGTGGCTCCGACGACCTATTCCTTGTCACCGGCCACCACGAATGTAAGCGAAGGCGCTGGCACAGTCAGCTTCACGGTGACACGTTCGGGAGGCACACCCGCTGAGACTGTCTTCGCCTCTACGACAACGGGTGAGGGCTTTGCCAACAGCAGCGACTTTACCGCCCTTGCCGATCAGGCGATCGCATTTGCAGTTGGCGAGTTGACCAAGTCAGTGACGGTAGCGATCACCAATGATGCAGTGGTCGAGGGCACAGAGACC
>VFKO01000156.1 GCA_009885515.1 Rhodobiaceae bacterium
AACAGTTTTACGCAGGTCACCAGAAGCCTCCCAGCGGCTCAACAGCAGGTGCCAGACAACACCTGTGTGCCGAAATAAAATCAAGCGATAAATGAAGTTGACTGTTCGGCTTTTTCATGATCCGCGCCAAATCAGACCGATGACGGTTCAGGAGACTTGCGGCCACGGAAGCCGATAACCAACGATATAAAGGCTAACAGCACGAAGAGAGCCACAAGCCATAGCGGTACGCCGCCAATCTTGGCTTGTAATAAGGCTTTTGGGTCTTTGAGAAACGCCGCCGGATTGTTGAACAGCGACGAGGGCGGAGGTTGTGTCGCAGTCGGTGTAACCGATGGCGCGTCTGCGGTTTTGATCGACTCCGAGGGGGTGATGCCGGTCGGAGGCGCAGCCGCGGGCTCCTCAACCAGTGCTGCCGGTGGAACGATGGCTGACGATGCGGCAACTCCTACGGCGGACGGGGGCACAATCACTGCGGCGGGCACCTCAGCGGCGGCAGGTTTCGGGGCCGGTGTGGGGGCCACGCGGGGTGCGGTTGCGCGCTCGGGCGCTGTGACCGGTGAGGCGCCTTCTTCTTCCATTATGGGCTGCATGACCGCGGCTGTCTTGATTACAGGTTCGGGATCATCCGGCACGATGGCGCTGCGCACGACCCTAGGAGCGCTGGGAGCCACGCTAGGCGGCGGCGCTTCCACGATCACGGGCGCGCTTTCAGGTGGATTGACGACTGTTTGTGTTGTTTCGCACGAGGCCAAGACTAACGACGCTGCAAGCAGCGCCAGAATTTTTCGAGAACTTACCACTGTTCGACTCACCCGCTTACCATCATGAATTCAATCCTAGGCGCATCGTACAGCGCGGCGCCACAGACGCAGGCATGCAGGACCGGTGTGCCACAACTTTCGGCAGTGAGGACGGATAGCGCGGCGAACTCACTGCAACCTGGGCTCGCAGACTTAACTCTGCGTGTGAACGCTCAGATGGCTGCCAGAAGCTAAACTGCTTTGCGGGCGTTAAAAACCGTAGCGCAAAGCGCCGCTGGCGATGGACTCCGAATAATTGGCTGAGGCCAGGTTCGAGCTGCGATCAACGAAGCGGTATTCTGCGATGGCCGTCAAATTGGCGGTCACCTCGACCTCACCGTGGGCACGAAACGTGTGGCGGCGGTCTTCGCGCTTTTCACCGATTGACGTGGATGTGATGTCGTCATAGTCGCGCATGAGATAGGCGTAGGAGAGCTTCACCCGGCCATCTTTGCCGAACACGGCGACAGGAAACTGAACGGCAGCGCGGCCAGTCAATCCGTTATAGTCATAGGCGGCGCTGGTAGCGTCTTCGAGCGTATAGGTGCCCCCGACCGAAAAATAGCCCTTGTTGGCCTTGTCAAAATAGAACTGGAGATCACCGGCAGGCTGTTGGGTTTGCGCGTCGCGGCCATTGTCTACGACACTATAATTCTTATCGACATAACGGTAAGTCGCCGTGAACTGGAGATTATCGGACAGCATACCCGAGATCGACGGTGTGAACACGTGCTGTTGCTGGAAAAAAGTGCCGTCATACTGCGCGTTGCTATACATATAGGCGATGCCGAGCTTGACGCCACCGAGTTTGGTCCACGCGCTTATTTCGGGTTTGTGGGTCTGATAGTTGAACGCGCTCAGATCCTGGTAGAGGCTTTGGAAGAAGTTGTAACCCAGTTCGATCCTGCTGTTGTCGCTGTTGACCAATTTGTAGGCGGCGTCAATTTCAAAGGTCACGGCGGAGTCGCTGATGCTGGAACTGGAGTCGTTTTCATCGACGTCGACGTTGCTGTCGTAGAGAACACCGGCTTCCAGGTCGACACGCCAAGCCTTGCCATCAGCATGCACTGGTTGTACGACACCTACAGCCGCAATCGCCGCCAAAACGGCGCTCAATTTTATCTTCGATCCCATCTTCCCCACCCCCAAATCTAAAGCACCGCAGGGCACCCCTGCCCTGCGGTGTCCGCATATCGCTTGAACTAGCCGCCGCCTTCGCCGCCTTCATCTTCGTCGTCGTCGCTGTCGTCGTCGCTGTCGTCGTCGTCGTCGCTGTCGCTGTCGCTGTCGCTGTCGTATCTTTGTTTTGGTTTTGGTTTTGGTTTTGGTTTTGGAAGAGGCTCGTCATCACTTGAGGAAT
>VFKO01000013.1 GCA_009885515.1 Rhodobiaceae bacterium
CGGCCAAGCCTATCTCAATATGGGCGCTGGCCGCTCCGACGTGACAGCGACGTGGTTCTCTGGCGAAATTTCGTTTATGGATCCCGCCGTCGCCGTGAATGTTGTCTATGCCGTCAAACCCGGCGAAGACCCTGAACGCTATGCGCAGTTGGTCAAGGATGTTTCGTCGGGAACGACGGCCTATGAACTTGCGGCGCCCTTCATGGCGCAGATGATCATCGACCCCAACGACACTCGGCCTTACCTGATCAACATGCTTGAAGTGCTGTCACGCCGCATGACGAATGGCGTTGGCGCACATCGTTTGGCCGACTGGCCGCCCGCTTTCTAACCAACCCCCCGCGAGAACACATGGCCCGCAGCACCGTCAAAACAGAGATCACCGGCAAAGTGTGGAAGGTCACGGCCACTAAAGGTCAACGCCTGGCTGAAGACGAACCCATCGTCATTCTGGAAAGCATGAAAATGGAAATCCCGGTGCCAGCCCCGCTCGACTGCACCGTCATCGACATTGTCGTCGCCGAAGGGGACACAGTGACGGAAGGCGACGTGATCGCCCACATCGAACACTAGGCGCCCAGCACCGATTTTAGATAGCCATTCAGGAACCTGGCCTTGGGATCGAGTCTGCGGCGCACATTCTGGAAGTCCCCCCAGCGTGGATAGAGTTTTTCGAGGTCTGCGGCTTTCAGCGTGTGAAGCTTTCCCCAATGCGGCCGGCCGCCATAGCGGTGAAAAACGGACTCACAGGCGCGAAACAGCGGCAGGTGATTCTGGCGGTTGTATTGATGCACCGAAATTGTCACCGCATCGCGCTTGTAAAACGGGGACAGCCAAATATCATCAGCCTTGACGAAGCGGAACTCGATCGGGAACACGCCCGCAATCCTTTGTGTACGGATGATATCGGCAATCTCGCCGATACAGTCGGCGCCATTCGCCGCCGGGACCGCATATTCCATTTCGTTGAAGCGCACGGTCCGGGCGGTTGGGAAAATCTCATGGCTCCAGCGAGCCCGTGTCGATGCCCCCATGGCGCCGCGTGTGAACAGGCGCTGCAGCGGTCCGGACAGGCCGGGCACAAAGCGCGCCAGCTCGCAGCCAGACTTGAACAGGCGCTGGTCGGCACTCACGCGCTCGCCACGGGCTTGCATTTGCTCAGAGGTCAGTGGCGCCGACACTTCGTCATCGGTGTCGTCGAGGGATTTAGCGACAACCGAGTCCGAAAACGGAAACCAGAAAAACTCGAAATGCCGATGCTGATCGCGCAATTTTCTGAGGTCGCGCCAGCACTCGGCCGCCGGCATCAGCCAATTGCGTTCGCGCAACTTATAGGCTTTGCGCACTGCAAGGGTGATGTCACTCATCACACCCAGCGCCGCAAACGATACACGTCCGGCTTCCCAGATTTCAGCATTCGACGACGGCGAACACTCAAGCACCTCACCCTCAGCCGTCACCAACCGGAATGCCTTGACCTCCGATGACAGACTACCCAGCGTGGGCCCGGTTCCGTGCGTACCGGTTCCAATCGCACCTGAGATTGACTGACGGTCGATGTCGCCCTGGTTCTTGAGCCCAAAGCCTGCATCAAATAGTGGCCGTCCGATCGCATGGATCTTTGTTCCAGCCTTGATCGTGGCCGTCTGTGCTTGCGGATCAATGCCAACGATCCCCTGGTGGGACTCCAGCGACAGCAGGGAGCCGGAGGTCTCGCACAACGGTGTAAACGAGTGTCCGGACCCGGCAACGCGCACCGGTGCGATACCGGCGCGAACCGCCTCAATCAGCTCAGCCTCGTTCGCAGGCGCCGTGATGGATTGGGGCGCCGCGCGAACCAATCCCGACCAGTTTTCCCAAGAACTCATTCGCCCTGCAGCGGACCGCTGGCCGCGCGAAACGAATCGGCACGTTGACGTCCTTCGGCGGCCTGTTCTTTCGTGATGCGCTCTTCCAGAAACTGGGCCGGGGTTGGAGCCTTCTGATCAATCTTGCTGGTTTGTGCGTTGAACGGCACGCCTGAGAATCCGCCGCGCGCCGCGAGAATAAAAAACTTCAGAGCTTCGACGTCGTCTCTGGGGACACCATCACCGGATTCAAGCATGGTGGCGTAGTTATATTGTCCCTGTGCCAAGCCGTAATCAGCCGAATGCCCATACCACCGTGCCGCCAGCGGCATATTCTTGTCGACGCCATTTCCAAATTCATTGAGAGACCCCAGATCGAACATGGACAAGGCAATTCCCGCCCTGGCGGCCTGGGTGTGATATTGCATTGACTTGGCATAATCACGCTGCACGACACCGGGCTTGCCGTCCATATATTCAACGCCCAGCCGGTGCGCCGCATAGGCGCTGCCCTTGGCCGCCGCGCCTATCCAATACTCAATGGCCTCCGGGTAGCGGCCCTGAATGTAGTGATCTTCGCCGGGATCCTTTCGGTCGCGCATTTCGCCGAGCGGGTGTTTGAGTGCCGCTTCAGCCGTTGTCGGCCGCACTGACGCCGATTTCGTCCCGACCTGCGGTGACAGAAACACAGCCCCCAAGACAACCGCCGCAACCGCGATCGCGGCGCCAAGTCCGATCATTAGTCTTTGCATTGAAAACTCCCTTGCAGACGCACTGTGCCAATTCGAAGATTTGCAAGCTTAACCCAAGCCACCAGCGGCCAGCCAGTCTGTGACGTGTGCGGACGCGGCGGGTTGGGATCTGGTGAGTGCTTATAAACCATTTGGGTGGCGCAAAATCGTGGAATGGTGTGTGTATATACCGACGCATGCATACGTGCATATAAGGAAAAACTATCGTTATATTTCAACTGGTTAAGCCATGAAAACCGATCTTCAAAACCAACATGTATGCATGCAGTCCTTGTGAGCGTTGCATAAGCACTGCGGCGAGCCGTGGTGTGCGCGCCGGGTCATTTCGCGCGCACCCTACCCGCTCCCCGCCTGATAGGGCGCAGGGTTGCTTGATCTATTTATAATTCAATTCGCAGCTGAGCACCGTGCCTTTCAGAGCGGTGCCGGAACTTCAGAACATACGCAGAACTCTTTTGCCGCGTCAAGCTGGAATTCAAGCGACGGAAGTGCGAAGGACGCGAAGAAGAAAGCGGGCGCTATGCGGCAAAGCCCCCTATCGTCTGCAGCAGCCAACGCTGCGCAGCCACTTCCCCCGCAAGCGGTAGCTGCCTGCGGGGGAAGGCACCAGATTTTCTGTCTTCACCCGCTTGCGGAGGCCGTCGCCCCACGACAATCTGTTACAATGTCCAAAATTACGGTGACTGTTCAATAAGCCCGGATTCGCACTTGGCAGCATCGATTAAGTTCACTGTCACCGTAACTATTCACTGCACTGTCACCGTAACTATTCAAACAGATCGGTGGCCTCAATGCCACGGATGTGGGTGAGTTCACCTCGACGCAGATCGGTACGCAGGCGACGACCCAGCTCGGTGCGCTGTCGGCAACGAACCTCTCGGCGCTGGACGCCACCCAGATCTCTGCCTTGACGGCGACCCAGATCGATCAGCTGACGACGACGAACATCACGGCGATGTCGACGACGCAGTTGACCGGGTTCTAGGCGACCCAGGTCCAGAGCATGGATGCCGGGCAGGTCGAGGCTTAATTCTTGGCCAGCGGCTAGCCGCGGCGGCGGGCCGGGCGCGAGCAATCGCGCCCGGCGTTAGCACTTTCGAAAGGTTAATGGTTCAGTTTTTCGGCTTCAAATTGGCGAAGCGCGATCAAAACGACCATGACCGAGAACATTTTTCTTATCGCCTTGCAGAAAATCGCCGCGGGATCGCTGGCGCTCACCGAACTCATCGACAAAACGAGCGCCTTGGCCGCGGCTGGTCAGATCGATCCCGCGCGGCAGCTTTACAGGGCTTGGATCAACGGCAACCGCGAACACCCGTTGGTCTACGTCGCCTATTTCAATTGCTCGGCCCTCGACAGTCAGGCCGGCGATGCGAAGGCGGCGGGGGAGGCGCTCGAGACGGCGATCGCGATCAATCCGGATTTCATGCCGGCCTATATCAATCTCGGCGGCATCTTGGAGAGGTCGGGCGCCGCGGATCGCGCCATCGAGTTGTGGCGCACGGCGGTCAACCGCCCACTGCCGATCACCGGGATGGCCGTTTCGCACGCTACAACGGCGCTCAAGCAGATCGCGCGGGTGCTGTCGGACCACCAACAGGCCGAACGCGACCAACACCTGCCGGCGAAACGGCGTAAGACGGGAACACGATGAAAAAGGAAGTTCTGGAAGGCTTGCGGTTTCAGGGTTACTCGCCCCGGACGCTGCTGGACGTGGGCGCGCATATCGGCACGTTTAGCCAACAATTTCTCAATGTGTTTCCCGATTGCGTCCCGACACTGATCGAGCCGAATCCGTTCTGCCAGGAAAACCTGACGAAGCTTGGGTTCGAGCAGCACGCGGTCGCGGCGTCGCACGAGGCGGGCCGGGCGGAACTGTTCCTCACGAAGGAATGGCTGCAATCGACCGGAAGCTCGCTTTATCGCGAGAACACCGCCTTCTTTCGCGACGAGGTCGTCGTGAAGCAAGAGGTCGATAAGGTTCGGATCGACGATTTGTTCAAGGGCCGGCGCTTCGATTTCGTCAAGATCGACACGCAAGGCTCGGAGCTCGATGTGCTTCGCGGCGGGCAATCGGTCTTGCGTCACGCCGACTACATCCTCGTCGAGATATCGCTGGTCGAATACAATATCGGCGGCGCGCGCGCCGAGGCCGTGTTCGCGCAGATGGCGGCGATGGGATTCCATTGCGTCGAGGTCACCGATTTTCACCGCCTGAAAGGTATCCAAGACGGCAATTTGCTGCAAATGGATTTCTTGTTCGAGCGGCGGGTGAAGCGTCCGACGCAGAATTTCTGCTATGCGCCGCTGCATCATCACGACCCGTTGATGGAATATCTGCGCCAGCAGCGTTCAAGGTGCCCCAGCTTTACGGTGATCGACGTCGGCGCGGCGGCGAATCCGTGGTCGGCGGACGTGCTGTCGGCGACCTTCGATATGAATAGTTGCGCGGTTGCGCCCCATCACTTCACCGGCAATCTGAACGACAGCCGCAGTTGGGACCCCGTGCTGAGGCATGTCGCCGAGCATGGCCGGTTCTCGTACGCCATTTGCTCGCACACGCTCGAAGACTTGGCTTATCCCGCCATGACGTTAGAGATGCTGCCGCGCATTGCCGAGGCCGGGTATGTTTCCGTGCCTTCGCGTTACCTGGAGTCGTTGCGGCCGGAGGGACCCTATCGCGGCTTCATCCATCATCGCTGGGTCCTCGATGCCGACGCGGCAGGGGAGAACTTGGTGCTGGCGCCAAAGATCTCGCTGCTCGAGCACCTCGCATTGTCCGACGAGCCGAAATGGCCGGCGGCGGCCAATCGCTTCGAGCTTCAGATGATGTGGCGGGGCGCGATTTCCTTCACGGCGTTGAACGGCGACTATCTGGGACCGACGCGCGGTCACGTGATCAACATGTACGGCCAATTCATGGATCGGCCGTGATCACGCAAACGGCTGCCGCTTCGACCGACATGTCCGGTCTGCGCGATCTGGCGCAGTCACTGGGTTTGGAGGGCCGGACGAAGGACGCGCGGTTGCTGCTTGAGCATTTGGATAGTCTGCAATTCGGCAATGTCGAAACGCTCCGGCAGCTCGTGCGCGCAGGGCGCCGAGGGGCAGACGCTGAAGGCCATCGAGAAGATTTCGATTCTCAAGTCTGTTGCGACTGATACCGGTGGCTTGGTCGAGGAGATCCGCGGAGGATTTGGGGTCAGACACCAAATACTCCCGATATGTCACCGGTATTGGTATCATCGCGGTAGGGACGCGCATTGCTACGCGCCCCCCGCACAGATCCGTACGGGCCCAACTAAGGCATACGGCTCCCACCTTGGATGTTTGACGTCAAA
>VFKO01000331.1 GCA_009885515.1 Rhodobiaceae bacterium
GACTATCGCGAATTGGCGCGGCGGCGGTTGCCGCGCTTGATGTTCGATTATGTCGACGGCGGGGCTTTCGAGGAAGCGACGCTGAACGCCAATCGCCAGGATCTGCATCGCTTTGCGTTGAGGCAGAAGGTGTTGCGCGATGTTTCGGCGCTCGATACCGCCACGACGATTTTCGGTCAGAACCTGTCGCTGCCTTTGATCCTGGCGCCTGTCGGCTTTGCCGGCATGATGGCGCGCCGCGCCGAGGTGCAGGCGGCGCGTGCGGCCGAGAAGGCCGGTGTTCCATTTACGCTTTCGACTGTTGGGATTTGCCCGGTCGAGGAAGTGCGGCGTGCGACTGCGAAGCCGTTCTGGTTTCAACTTTATATGATGAAGGATCGCGGCGTGGTACGCGAGATCATCGCGCGCGCAGCGGCTGCGAATTGCGGCGCGTTGGTGTTCACCGTCGATCTGCCGGTGCTGGGCACGCGCTATCGTGACATTCGCAATGGCATGGGCGGAAGCCTATCGACGATTTCGAAGTTGCGGTTGGCAGCGAATTTCGCAGCGCATCCACGCTGGTTTTACGACGTGGGCGTCAAGGGGCGACCGTTGACGTTTGGGAATTTGAGCGGTGTTGTGAAGGGTGCGAATTCGCTGGGCGCGCTGCTCGCCTGGACCTCGACGGCGCTCGATCCGAGCGTGACATGGAAAGATCTCGAATGGGTGCGGGGCCTGTGGAAGGGGCCGCTGATCCTCAAGGGTGTGCTTGAGGCCGATGATGCGCGCGAGGCGGTGGCGACGGGCGCGGACGGGATCGTGGTTTCAAACCATGGCGGGCGGCAACTCGATGCGGCGCAATCGTCGATCATGGCGTTGCCGAAGATCGTCGAGGCGGTTGGAACCAAAACGACTGTGCTGATGGATGGCGGCATTCGTTCGGGGCAAGACGTGACGCGGGCGCTGGCGCTGGGCGCGAAGGCCTGCATGATCGGACGCGCGTGGGTTTACGGCGTCGCGGCGAAAGGCGAGGCCGGTGTGAGCGCCGTGCTCGAGACGATGAAGCGCGAGTTGCGAACCAGCATGGCGTTGATCGGCCGGACCCGCGTTCAGGACATCGACGCGTCGGTGTTGCAGAGCTAAGGCGTCGTGTGGGTGTTGAGTGCGAATTTGCGGCGGGCGTTCGAGAAGGCGATCAATTTGTCTTCGACCAGCCGGTTGATCGCGCCCTCGGGGTAGACGCCTTTCTTGTTGCGCTCGCCGGCCGGGATGCCGGTGAGGAGTTCGATGCCTTCGTCGATGGATGCGACCGAGAAGATGTGGAACTTGCC
>VFKO01000217.1 GCA_009885515.1 Rhodobiaceae bacterium
ATCTGAAGGGTTTCGTCAAGTAGTCGTTGGCACCGGCGTCAAGGCCCAGGATCTGGTCGGCCTCGCCGTCTTGTCCGGTTAACATGATGATGGGGCAGCGGACGTTGGCCTTGCGCATGAGGCGGCAGACTTCGCGGCCGTCGAGGTCGGGTAGGCCTACGTCCAGGATAACCACGTCGGGGCTTTCGTTTTTGGCTTTTTCAAGCCCGCCCGCGCCGGTGGCTGCATCTATGACGATGAACTCAGCCTGAAGGTTAAGCTGTTCCGTCAACGACTCGCGCAGAGCATTATCGTCGTCAACCAGAAGCACGCGCCTGGGGGATGTCATATCTGTTGTTGCCTGCCGCTTCTAAGTGCCAAATGATCGTCTGGGATGATGTGTACGCTATAGCCGGGCAAAATTGGAGTGCGAGAGTGGCATGAAATTGATAGCGCGCAGGGGAAAGCGTTTGCAGCTGCGCGCGGTCTTGCAGGGCGCGGGCTTGGCGGTCGAGCGCGCGGTGGGTGACCTCAGGCGGGGCTTGCCTGTGGTGATGGTGCCGGAAAAAGGCGCGCCTTCGCTGATTGCGGCGGCGGAACTGGCGAGCGAGGCTGTGTGGGAGGCCATGGCGCAGTGGGCGGGCGGCCCGCCGCATGTCCTGTTGAGCCATCAGCGGGCGGCGACGCTGAAAATCCGCCTTTATACGGATCAGGTGGTGGCGGTTGGCGTGCCCCCAGATGACGCGGTTCGGGCCGCGCAGGTGCTCGCAGATCCTACGGCCGATCTGCGCAATCCGCTGATGGGGCCTTGGAAAGCGGAGCGTGGGCCATTGAGCGGATCGGCGATTGCGGCGGTGCGGCTGGCGAAGATTGCGGGGCTATTGCCGGCCGTCATCGAGGTGGCGCTGCCGACGCGCAAGGCCAACCGGCTGATCGCTGAGGAGGGCTTGGCGAAGGTGAAGGCCAGCCAAGTTTTGGCCCATGATCCGCAAGCGGCGCTCAAAATTGTGGCGCGGGCGCAGTTGCCGCTGAGCGGGGCGGGCGATACGCGGGTGCTGGCGTTCAGGCCAGGCAATGGCGGGCGCGAGCATCTGGCGCTGATCGTGGGCCAGCCGGAGCCCCCGGGGCCGGTGCTGGTGCGGCTGCACTCGGAATGCCTGACCGGGGACCTGCTGGGTTCCCTCAAATGTGATTGCGGGGATCAGCTGCGGGGCGCGGTGGCGGCCATCGGCAAGGCCGGCGCGGGGGTGCTGTTGTATCTGGCGCAAGAGGGGCGCGGGATCGGGCTGATCAACAAGCTGAAGGCCTATGAGCTGCAGGACCAGGGCTTTGATACGATCGAGGCCAATCA
>VFKO01000113.1 GCA_009885515.1 Rhodobiaceae bacterium
GCTTTCGACGGCGCTGAATTCGTGCTCGCGAACATGGAAGGCGAACTCTACATCACCTATCCTGAAGACATCGAAGTGTTTGGCTTTTCGTTCAACACAACGGTCGGCACTTGGGGCTTGCAAGGCGAAGGTTCGTATCGCCCAAGCGCACCATTTCAGGTGGACACAGACAGCATAACCATCGCATCGTTGGTTGAAGGCTGTACCTTCCAGCAACTCTACGGCGCCGCAGGCTCTGTCGTTGATGGCTTGGCCAACCCAACCGGAACGAACATCAAGCCAGGTTGCGGCGGTGTTGCCGTGTCCAACCAATCAGGCGTCATTCGTAACGAGATGTTTACCGCGCAAATCGGTACAACAGCGACGTTTACAGCCTCTGAGTGGTTCATTGATGCCATTGGCGCCGATTTGGGCATCTTGGTTTCAGAAGTCGGCGTGGTTGTAACTCCAAGCGTCGAAGACACCTGGATTGACGACCTTGCGGCGGCCCAGAAAGCCAATGTCATCCAATACCAGAACACCGGCTGTCAGGGCACTGACTTGCCAGGTGGCGGAATTTTGGGTCTGGACGCCAAGAAAAGCCAGCAATGCCGCCCAACAGACGTTTCAGCCGGCTTGGTCATGCTGTTTTCCCTGCAGTATAATAACTTCATGGATACCGGTTTTGTGCTAAGCCCGACTTTGGTGTATAGTTTCGACTTCGAAGGAACGACGGCTGCGCCATACGGCAACTATATGGAAGATCGTCAGGCCTTAAGCTTGGGGATGACCGGATCGTTGAACAACAATTTCCGGATGGGAGTAAACTACAACAGCTTCTTTGGCGGACACGTTAACAATAAATCCAAAGATCGGGACTTCGCATCGTTCACAGCAAGCTATACATTCTAAGGGCGGGGGCATAACCGCTACGGACCTTGAATACAGGTGGAGGAATCTAAAAGTGACTAAATCGAAACTCTTGCTTACGGCCACAGCCATCGCGGTTTTCGTATCCGCGCCAGGCGCTTGGGCCAAGTCTCCTGCCGATCAGGCTGCCCGCTTGGGTAAAGACCTGACCCCGATGGGAAGTGAACGCGCCGGAACACCGGACGGAATGGTACCAGCTTGGGACGGCGGCTTAAGCGCCCCCCCAGCCGGCGTCGCCTTCGATCCAAAGAAGACGAACCCGCCCAATCCGTTTCCTGGTGATCAGGCAAAGTTCACCATCACCGGCGCCAACGCCGCGCAGTACGACCAATATTTGACAGATGGCCACAAGGCCATGCTGAAGAAATTTGGCTCCTA
>VFKO01000348.1 GCA_009885515.1 Rhodobiaceae bacterium
ATGATGGCGCTTGCCATCACCGTTCGCGCTATGGTGACAGGTGGGCCAGTCGACGAGGGATTGGCCGTAGCCGACAGGGCGCTCGCGCTTGATTCGTCTCTTCCTGAACCGCATGCCGCCAAGGCTCGCGCCTTTGCCAATCGGGGAGACCTTGCCAGGGCGATGATCGAAGTGAAGGACGCGTTGCGGCTCGACCCCAATTCGTTCGAGGCGAATGTGGTGGCGGGTGTAGTCATGAGTTCTGCGCGGCAGTTTAACGAAGCCATTCCCTATTTCATGAAGGCCAAGGAGACTTTTGAGTCCAACTTCATGCCACTCGGAATGCTTATGAGCGCTTACGTGAACATTGGGGACCAACCTCTCGCGCGACAATATGCCGAACTCACTCTCGCGCGGACGCAACCCGCTTTGGCGCAGGAACCGGACAATGGACTTGCAATGGGCTTTGCGGCGTTGGCGCTGGCTGTCCTGGACCACTCCGATAGAGTACGCGAGATCGCTTCCCGCGGCCTGTTGCTCGATCCCGAAAACGAGGTCATGAAGTTTCAGTTCCTTCGGGCTTATGCTCAAATTCGCGATGCGGACGCCGCACTCTCCTTGCTCGAAGAATTGTCGAGGGGAACAGTTTCAGTTCGCATTCTGGCGGCGCTGAAAATGATGCCTGAATTCGCCCTCATCCGCGACGACCCGCGCGCCGCTGCCGTATTCGCCGCCGCCGAGGCGCGACCGGCGGGGTCAAGCTGATGCAGCGTAACCCGGCTCATCTTCTCAGCCGGCGTCGTGGGCGATAGCGGCCTCATGGAGCGCGGACGCTTGTACGGTTAAAGTAATTTTCACGCTTGCCAGAACGGTAAAGTGACGTTATATGTGACGTCATGTATGTGCTTGACACAAACGTGCTTGTTGCCGCATTGGTGTCGCGCCGTGGCGCGTCGCACTGGCTTTTGGACCGGGCCTTGGAAGGCCGGCTGGACATAGCAATTTCGATGGCGCTCGCGCTTGAATACGAAGATGTTTTGTCTCGTGCGCATCTGAAGGAACTCAGTTGGGCGACCACCCGCCAGATTGACCAGGTTCTCGATGGCTTGCTGGCGTGCGCGAAACTGATTGCGCCGATCCAATTCAAACTGCGGCCCATTTTGCGCGATCCCGGGGATGACCTTGTTCTCGAGTGTGCGGTGCAGGCCAGAGCATCGGCCATCGTCACCGTTAATCTTCGCGATTTTGCGTCCGTAAAGAATATGTATGATATTGCAATCGTCAAGCCTGGCGACCTCGTGGCCGAGCTTCGTCGAAAGGAAATGGAATGAGCAACTATCCGCTGCGTCTGCCGGAAGGTTTGATGGATGAAGCTCGCCGCATGGCGGAGGTTCAGGGTATTTCCATCAATCAATTTCTTTCGACGCTGATCGCTGAACGTATCGGCGAACTGAAGGCCTTCGAACACGTGAAAGCGCGCGTTGAGCGTGGTAACGGAAAGAAAGCTCGCGCCGTCCTGGCGCGCGCGCCTGATCGCAGGCCTCTCGCCGGCGACGAAATGCCGAAATAGGTGGCGGTGCCGTCCCTGTGACCGCTTTTATGTAGTTCCAGGATCGGCGGCATATGCCTGAGGGCGCTTGGATTGAGTTCAAGGGCACCTTAATGTGCCTTGAATTCGTCAAGGATTTCGAATGCAACGCAAACTCACAGTGATCCTGTCCGCCGACGTCGTGGGTTACAGCAGCCTGATGGAGCGCGATGAGGCGGGGACGTTGGCGCGGTTGAAGGAGAACCGCGTGGCGGTGTTCGATCCGCAGGTGGCCCAACACGGTGGGCGGCAGTTCAAGTTGATGGGCGACGGGGCGCTGGTGGAGTTTGGCAGTGTGGTGGCTGCCATCAATTGTGCGCTGGCGATCCAGGAGGGGACGGGAAAGGCTGAGGGGCTGCGCTATCGCATCGGCATCAATCTTGGCGAGGTCATCATCGAGGGCGACGACATTTACGGCGAAGGCGTTAATGTGGCGGCGCGCATTCAGGCGCTGGCCCCTGTCGGTGGCGTGGCGCTGTCGCGGGTTGTAAAGGATCAGGCTGACGGAAAGATGCCTTGCGCGTTCGAGGATATGGGCGAACACAGCGTCAAGAACATCGAGCGCCCGGTGCATGTGTTCAAGGTATCGGTTGCTCAACAGGAAAGTCAAACAGTGGAAGCGCCCCGCAAACTCTCGATCTGTGTCCTGCCCTTCGCCAACATGAGCGACGACCCGCAGCAGGAATATTTCTCCGATGGCATCTCAGAGGACATCATCACCGACCTGAGCAAGGTGTCGGCGCTCGCCGTGGTCTC
>VFKO01000574.1 GCA_009885515.1 Rhodobiaceae bacterium
GCGGCGTCTGATAGGCGCGCGGAACGTTCACTCCGTCAATGGCAAGCCCCGCCGCCGCAAAATAGTCTTCCTGCGACAACCCCGAGCACGTACCGTGCTTCTCCCACTCATGCTGCACCAACTGCCGCGACGGCGACAGTTTCAAGGCCTCCTGCATCACATCATCAGACAGACGTTGCGCCTCAGCACTGGCGCAATTCTCGGGATAGCCTCGCTCACGCTGCGGCCAAAGCCCGTGCAGCACAAACCCATAAGGCCGCCCTGCCCGGCACTGCAAATCATCATCCCGTCCCCGCCCCGCATCGCTAGAACAATGCGTGGGAGACCACGAAAGGACGAGTAGATAAAAGTCGAAATCGCCTGTGCTCTGGGGAACTTGAGCACTCGAAGTCGCACGAGATGCTTGAACCACGACCGCTGGAGTCGGCAAAGGCGCTGCTTTCTCCTCATCATCACCGCCTCTCTGGCCGATGATCGCAACAATTATCACCAAAAAAGCAGCGGCAATCGCGACAATCGTTTTCCGGTCGAACTCCATTCCCCCTCACATCCTGAACACGCCAAACCGCGTCCGTTTCACCGGCGCATTCAGCGTGGCACTTAGCGCCAGCGCCAGCACCCGCCGCGTCTCGCACGGCGCGATGATACCATCATCCCACAGCCGCGCAGTGGCAAAATAGGGGTTGCCCTCGTCCTCATAGCGCGCGCGGATAGGGGCGCGGAACGCGGCCTCGTCGTCCGTGCCCCAGCTCTCACCGCGCGCTTCCATGCTGTCGCGCTTGACCTGCGCCAATACGCTCGACGCCTGCTCGCCGCCCATCACCGAGATGCGCGAGTTCGGCCAGGAAAACATGAACCGCGGCCCATAGGCCCGCCCGCACATGCCGTAATTGCCCGCGCCATACGACCCGCCAATCACCACCGTAATCTTGGGCACCTTTGCGCAGGCAACAGCGGTCACCATTTTCGCACCATCCTTGGCGATGCCGCCTGCCTCATATTTCGCCCCCACCATAAAACCCGCGATATTCTGCAAGAACAGCAGCGGAACACCTCGCTGACACGCCAGCTCGATGAAATGCGCCGCCTTCAACGCCGACTCCGAAAACAAAATCCCGTTATTGCCCAGGATCGCCACCGGCATCCCCCAGATATGTGCGAAGCCGCACACCAAAGTCGCGCCATAGAGCTTTTTGAATTCGTCGAACACCGACCCGTCGACGATACGCGCAATCACTTCGCGCACGTCGTATTGCGTCGCCAAAGATTGCGGCACGATCCCGTTCAACTCGGCAATGTCATAGAGCGGTTCCACCGGTTCACGCAGCACAACATCGGGCCGCTTCGCCCGGTTCAGCGTCGTCACAATCCGCCGCGCCAACGCCAGCGCATGCGCGTCGTCCTGCGCATAGTGATCCGTCACCCCGCTGCGGCGCGAGTGCGTGTCCGCCCCGCCCAACTCCTCCGCCGTAACCACTTCGCCGGTCGCCGCCTTCACCAACGGCGGTCCGCCCAGAAAGATCGTGCCCTGGTTTTTGACAATGATGCTCTCGTCCGACATCGCGGGGACATAGGCGCCACCCGCCGTACAAGACCCCATCACCACCGCGATCTGAGGAATCCCCATCGCCGACATGTTGGCTTGATTGTAGAAGATGCGCCCGAAATGCTCGCGATCGGGAAAGATCTCCGCTTGATTGGGCAAGTTCGCCCCGCCGGAATCCACCAGATAAATACACGGCAGCCGGTTCTCGCGCGCAATCTCCTGCGCCCGCAAATGCTTCTTCACTGTGACAGGATAATAGGTCCCGCCCTTGATCGTCGCATCGTTGCAGACGATGACGCATTCTTGCCCCTCGACGCGGCCCACGCCGGTGATGATCGACGCCGCATGAATGTCATCGTCATACATCCCGAAAGCGGCAAGCGGTGACAACTCCAGGAAAGGCGTCCCCGGATCAAGCAGGCGGTTAACCCTCTCGCGCGGCAGCAGCTTGCCGCGCTCGATGTGCCGCTGACGCGAACGCTCGTCCCCGCCCTTGGCCGCCACTGCGATCCGCGCCGTCAATTCGCCTGTAAGTTTTTCCATCGCGGCGGCATTCGCCTTGAATTTTTCATCGCGTGTCGAAATTGAAGTCTCAAGCCGTGACATGGAGGTTCCCAAGTGAGTGAATGTTAAGTTCAGTATTGCCCTTCCTTGCAATTAAGGGAAAGGTGCAGTCGGCACACACTACTGCCGAACTGGGGGAGAACTGCCTTGGAAGCTTTCTTGCATGACCTCTCTTGGGTGCCGCCACTGCGCACTGAGACGTTGACGCTGATTTTCAACGGCTTCACCTTTCTCGGCTACACCCAGTTCTTCCTCGGGTTCTTGCCCCTGGGATATTGGCTTTTTGACAAGCCGATGTTTACGCGCCTGGCCATCCTGGTCGGCATTGTTGCGCTCACCAACACCTTCCTCAAGGACCTCTTCCAGGACCCGCGCCCGGCAATCGAATTCGCGATCGACAAACGCGTCGGTGATTCATTCGGACTACCGTCTGGCCACGCCCAAATCGCCGCCGCCATGTGGTTCTGGCTCGCCATTGAAATTCGCAGGCTTTGGGCTTGGGCTATGGCGATCATCATCACCTTGGGCGTTGCCGCCTCGCGAATTTATCTGGGCGTCCACGATATGGAAGACGTCATCGCCGGCACAGTGCTGGGCCTTGCAATCGTCGTGATCTATCGCGGATTATTGTCAGACAAGTTTGCTTTCTGGCACAAGCTCAACCCGGTCATTCACTTAACTGCAATTGCAGCTCTGGTACCGCTGCTCACCTATGCCTGGCCCCGCGATCCGGTACCAGGTGCTGTCTTGGCTTTGGGCGTGTTCATGTTTGCCTGGGTGCTTGGGCACCATTTGCAACAGTCTCTGATCCACCACCGCCGCCATCCCAACTGGTTCGTCGCCGGTCTCTCCAGCCTCGCCGCGATCAGCGTCTTGTTGGCAAGCTTCAAGTATGGTGGCGAGTATCTGGCGGCCATCGGCCAATCGCCGCAAACCATCACCGTAGTGCAATCCGCGTTCCTATCGCTCTTCGCAACATTGATTGCACCAGCCTTGTTTCGCCTGTTCAGATTGAGCGCACCATCGGGTTAAGACTGTGAGTCTTTCCAGGAACACGACGAATGTTGTCACAGGAAATTTACACAAATCGGCGCAATCGCGAGTACCCTGACCTCAGCCGAATGATTCGGGTGGAGTCACAGCGTACGTGACTAATGCTTGGTGGCAGTCTTGCACCGCAACCGCTGACGCGCATGACATTGCGCACCGGCTCCGCCCTTTCGTCCTCTCAAAGTTTCCAGTGCAGTTGGTGTGGCAAGGTCGCATGTCGCGTGCCAGCACGCGTTTGCGCCTCAAGTTTGAGGACTCTAAGCGATGGGAAAAAAAGCAAGCCGCAGACGTGGACGTGAAGACTATCAGGAACACTCAAAAGTCCGGGCTTTATTTACGCGAGGACACAATTGGAGCCCGCTGGATCGCGATCAGACAGGGCGCGAACAAACCGAACGCAGCTACACCAAAAACATCAAACCCTGCTCCGACAACCAGCGCCGCCTTCTGGACGCCATCGACAATCGAAACCTGGTTGTAGCCGCAGGCCCCGCAGGAACCGGCAAGACTTATCTGGCCATAGCCAAGGCCGTCGAAGCGCTCGAAGCCAAGAAAGTCTCTCGCATAATCCTGTCACGGCCTGCCGTCGAAGCCGGTGAGAATTTGGGATTCTTGCCCGGCGGCCTTGAAGACAAACTGGCCCCGTATCTCCGGCCACTCTACGACGCGCTGACCGAGCGCATGGGTGGCAAGCGCCTGAAGGCCCTGCTTGCAGAGAACATAATCGAGATAGCGCCCGTAGCCTACATGCGCGGCCGCACCCTGAACAACGCCTTCATCGTCATCGACGAGGCCCAGAACTGCACATATGGACAGCTCAAAATGATGCTGACGCGCTTGGGGTGGCATTCCACGATGGTCATCACCGGCGATCCCGATCAAACCGATCTGTTGCCGGGGCTCAGCGGCCTTTGCCAGGTTGCTGACCGGCTCTCAACGCTCGAGGACATTGCCGTCATCAGGCTCGAAGAACGCGACATTGTCCGCCACCCCCTGGTGGCCGCCATGCTGACCGTACTTTAGGCTGAAGCCACGACTTGCGCGGTGACGAATACGCCCAGCGCCAGGCAGGCGACATAGGCGGCAAAACTGGTGCGGTTGCGATAGCTTTGCGGCCGCGCCACAATCGACTTGGCCGCTTCCACAAAACCCATTTCTTCGCGCGCGATGAACTGTTGCCCTGTGAACACGATGACGATCGCAGAAGCGATGAAGAACGCATCACGCGGCGCAACCGAGCCCATTTCGAACAGCACCAGAACCAACGCCATCAGCCCGACGGTCAAAATACTCGCAATCCTGTCAAGCATGGCGCGCCCTCAATCCCTTTTGTTGCACTTGCGAACAGGGAGATAGTAACGCCAAACTCCTGTTTCAAGATAAAAATGACGCTAGCGTCATTAAATCCGCCTACAACCAGAGTTGAGCCAAAACTGTTGCAAAACAATCACGGCAGCAGGTTTCCGCGCAACACCCTGAAGAATCTCAGAGCAACGACACCCGACTCCGGGCAAGAGTCCCTGTCATGAAGATCGATCAGCGAGATGCCGACGCAGCATTGGGAGGCGAGGTCCACGCGCACTCCAGTTGGATGCTGCCGTTTTTCGTCCTTTTGATTGCAGGCGCAATCGGCGTCGGCGTGTACGTCTTTTTGGCCGGCCCCACAGTTGAGGAGGTTCAAGGCAACATCCAGGGCAACACCTACTCACCCACGGCCGACAGCGACACCGCCGATCTGCAGATTGACGGCGTCTTGTTTCGTGTTCCTGGAAACTTCACCAAGTACCGGCGCTCGCGCTCCAGTGGCGAACATGAAGATGCGCCGATGCAAGCGTTACTTCCCGGTCTTTCGCCCTGGACACCGGGCACTGCCGCCCAATTCTCCAGCAACGCCGCTGACGCAAAAATCATCCACTTCACACTGGCCATTGATCGCGCGAATTTGACCTACCAGGACAAGTTCGAACGGGGCATCAGATTGAACGCGCTCGATTTCGCAGGCGAAGCCGGACCGTTTGGCCTGACAACATTTAAGTTCGGCGCTGGCACTGAATATGCAAATACCGAATGGTTCACGGCGGCTCTGGCCGACGGATCGCTGCTCGTAATGCGCTGCGACGCATCCTCCAACCCCGAATTCGGTTCCAACTGCATGAGAGTGACGAGGCTGCGGGACAATATCAGCCTGACCTACAAATTCAAACGCTCCCAGTTGGCAAACTGGAAAAAATCGGACGAGAAATTATTGGCGTTGATCGAATCGTTTCGCCCCAGGAAATAACGCTCAAGGCCGTTTCAACACCGCCGACTCCGGTGGCAAATCCATTTCCAGGATCGCCATCTGGAAGTGATACGTCGTCTCTCCGTCTTCGGTGTCCTTGGAGATCACGCCAATGAACTCATCGCCAACATTGACCTCGACAGAGTCGGACTTGCTGGGCCGGGATTCGATCTTGATCGTGTCCAGGCGGAAAAGCGAACGGAGGTATTTCTCGACGCGCAGGATTTCAGTCTTGTCCACGATACATAAAGCTCCAAGTGAAGATTGCAACAAACAGCCGGGACCTTAATCCTCAACCAGGTAACCCTGCAACCACAAGCGACCGGTAATTTCATCCCCAGGCTTTGGACAATAGCCGGACGGCAAAACGTGTTCGGCCGCATAAAGCGCCACATCGACCATACTCTGTCCGCTGCGCGCAACCGTCACCCGCATGCGATAAACGACCCCTGCATCAACCCGCATGGGATAAACATGCTGCACGGTGGCACGGAACTCATAATCGTCGCTGGCCCCGCTGCGCGAGGGTTTCAGAACATCCGGCGGCACAATCGTTTCGGAATCTTTGACGACGCGCAAACCGTAAGGCCGGGCGGAATAGGCGAGCGCCGACAAGGCAA
>VFKO01000139.1 GCA_009885515.1 Rhodobiaceae bacterium
ATGTGGCATCGCGCATTCGACGCGATTCAGTTCTCGCATGCGCCCGTCATTGCGGCGATGCAAGGCGCGGTGGTTGGAGGAGGGCTCGAACTCATCGCATCGACACATATTCGTGTAGCTGAACGCTCGACCTACTATGGTCTGCCGGAAGGGCAACGCGGCATTTTCCTCGGCGGCGGCGGATCGGTTCGCATCACGCGACTAATCGGCGTCGCGCGGCAGGTTTAATCCGAAGCGCGGCGATTGCAGTCAATTGGCTATATCCGTTTGATGCCAGAATTGCCAATTCGCTGTGTGCTCTGCGAAAGCCCATTCCGCGCCGGTGTCAGGCGGCGCCGCGTTGACGTCCGCCTTGGAGCGCAAAGTTGGTCGCGCGCGTTGTTGCTGCCTGAGCGATGGTGTTATTGCCGTTGAGCTTGCCGTGGCGTTCAAGCCACTGTGCGACCGCAAGCCAATCCCATAGCGGGGACTCCGTGGTCACGCGCATGGCAGGTGGCGGAAAATCACCAGGTCCGCGCTTACCTTGCACGAACAACGACACCGCCTGACGCGTTAAGCCCGCGCGCTCGGCAATATCGCTAAGGCTTGCATATGAGTCCGGCTCTATCCGCACAATGCGACCGCCCGCCTTGCGTACGTCACGCATCGCGATCCCGAGCGCGGCCTTGAACGAGTTCGCTGCGCGGGAGAAGTCGAGAACCACGACCCCTTTCACCACGCCGATCAACGCGTCGCTGCATCCAGCCTTGTAAAGCCGATCTTCGAAATCCGAAGCAGGGTGGTCGATGCCTTCGACCACCATCGAGAACTCGAACTCAGTTTGAGTGTGTCTGCGGCCTTTCAACAATGAGGGCATCGCTTCACCATTCGTAAAATCTGTTTGGCGTGTGTCTCGGCGCTTTTGGGTGTCGACCACACAACAATTTGCACCAGCAATGCGCTGAATTGCCAGCGTCCTTGTAACGCCAACCCTTCGCCTCGGCGTGCCGGATAGCGGTCTCTATTTCTTTGCGCGGGTGCCGACTTCGAGCCGCCGGGGAAAGCCTTACTATGACTGTTGACATTTGTCAACGATGTTTTCCGTTAAAATCTCCAGCGCGGGTTGGGCCTATAGCAAGTGCGCCGTGGATAGGGCCGACGCGAAGAAGCTTTTCCGCGCCGGCATTTTGTAAACTGGGAGGGCGATCAGAACGGCAAGATGTCCCTGTCTTCGGTGTAGCTGAGGTAGCCGATGTTGATGCCGGTGCGGAAGCCGACGCCGGCGCGGATGGGGGCTAGCGAGATTCGGCCGGAGCGCTGGTAGTTCACGCCGAGGCCGCCGATGAAATAGGCGGTGCCTTCGACGCCGGGGAAGCGTTGATAAATTTCCTGCTGGCGGCGGATCTGATAGATCATGGTGAAGCATTTGGAGGCGTTGCCGCCTATGTCGAAGCCGGCCGACGGTCCCTGCCAATAGACGAGCTGGTTGCGGTATTTCTTGCGACGCATGTTGCCCTTGCCGTAGCGCAAACCGATGCC
>VFKO01000378.1 GCA_009885515.1 Rhodobiaceae bacterium
AGGTCGCAATCGGTGACGGTGTGCAGGGCGCTGATGTCGGCGCGGGTTGGGTCATCCCAGTGGGGCGGCATGTAGATCTGGCGTCCGCTGACAATCGGTTGAAACGCCGAGCGGTCGTTGTTGCCCTGCCAGCGCCGGACGGCCGGCATCCAGTCGAACGAGTCCGAAATCGCATAGGGCAGATAGAGCGGTGAATAGACGATGAGCCGCTGGCCGATCAGGCGCGAGGCATAGTTGCGCGAGGAATAATAATCGTTGGAGCGCAAGTGATAGGCATCTTCGAATGAGAGCCGGCCGCGTCCGTCGATGCGGAAGCGATTGATCTCCGTACCGCCGCGTGAATAGCTATAGCCGATGACGATGACGCGGTTGCCCGCAATCAGCATCTCGTCATACCAATCGCCTTGCGGGGAAACGCCGGGCGGGAAGGCGTTGATGGACGAGATGGTTTCCAGCGAGCCTTGCGCTGTCGAGACTGTAAACAAACGCCCACGCCGCAAGATCACCAGCATGTCGCCATAGGTTTTGACGATGCCGCCTTCGTCCACGCCAGCTTCCTGGGTGTTGGTGATGCTTTCGCTGGCGCTGGACGCTGCAGCATCGGCGGGTGCGGCCATTGCTGGGGGCGGCGATGGTGGCGGCGCGCCGTCTGATTCGTAGGCGCGCTTTTTTTGGAGCGGGCGGGCGCGTTTGACAAAGTCGCGAAATTCCTGGTCCGAACGGAAGGGCACGAGGGTTTTGTGGGGTGCATTGCGCGCTTGCGCGGCGGTTTCTGCCGCAGCCAGGCTCGTGAAGGCCGCCATGCATGCAATCGCTGTGGCGCACACAGCTGCCGATGCGCCGTTCCGTTTGGAGACATTTGTCATGAAAAGCCACCCTCTAAGATTGCTGCGTTGCCCAATTACGTCCGAGGCTGGTGGCTTTTTTGTGGCGCGGTTCTCGCGTGGCGAGACCGTTAGTTTTTGTTCAGCGATTTAAGTGCCGCGTGCGTGCCTTGCTTTAGCAAGGCGTCGAAATAGGCGATGGTACGTTCCAGGCCTTGTTTCAGGGGCACTTTGGGTTCCCAGTC
>VFKO01000565.1 GCA_009885515.1 Rhodobiaceae bacterium
CGTCAAATCTGTGGAGCGGAATCGATTCGTCAGGCGATCAGGATCATCTAAGGGGCTCATGCAAAAGAACATTTCGGTTCGCGGGGCACGCGAACACAATCTGAAAAACATCAATGTCGACATCCCGCGCGACCAGCTGGTGGTGATGACCGGGCTGTCAGGGTCGGGCAAGTCGTCTCTGGCCTTCGACACGATTTATGCCGAAGGGCAGCGGCGTTATGTCGAAAGCCTGTCGGCCTATGCCCGCCAGTTTCTGGAGCTGATGCAAAAGCCCGATGTCGACCACATCGACGGGTTGTCGCCCGCGATCTCGATCGAGCAAAAGACGACATCGCGCAATCCGCGATCAACGGTCGGCACGGTGACCGAGATTTACGACTATCTGCGCTTGCTGTTTGCGCGTGTCGGTGTGCCCTACTCGCCCGCGACCGGGTTGCCGATAGAAAGCCAAACCGTCAGTCAGATGGCAGACCGTGTAATGACCCTGCCCGAAGGGACGCGGTTCTATCTGTTGGCGCCGATTGTGCGGGGCCGCAAGGGTGAGTACCGGAAGGACCTGCAGGATCTGCAAAAGCGCGGGTTTCAGCGTGTGAAAGTTGACGGCGCATTCTACGAAATCGACAAAGTGCCCGCGCTCGATAAAAAACTGAAACACGACATCGATGTGGTCGTGGATCGATTGGCCGTAAAAAGCGATATCGGCAATCGCCTGCCCGACAGCATCGAGCAAGCGCTTAAGCTTGCGGATGGCATAGCGGTTGCCGAACTTGCGGACAAAAAAACCAAAGACGGCGAACCTGAACGGATCATTTTTTCGGCGAAGTTTGCCTGTCCGGTTTCAGGATTTACAATTCCCGAGATTGAACCGCGCCTCTTTTCGTTCAACAGCCCGCACGGCGCCTGCCCAAAATGTGACGGGCTGGGCACGCAGATGTTTTTCGATGAAGCGCTGATTGTGCCTGATGAAAACTTGTCGTTGAAGGGCGGCGCGATCGCGCCATGGTCAAAAGCAACCTCAACCCTTTACGGCCAAACGCTGGAGTCCCTAGCCAAGCACTACAAGTTCTCGATGACCGTCGCCTGGAAAGATTTGCCGAAAAAGGCGCGCGATGTAGTGCTGCAGGGCTCGGGCGAAGATGTGATTGCATTCGTTTATGACGATGGACTGCGCCGGTATGAAACCAAAAAAGTGTTCGAAGGCGTGTTGCCAAATCTGGAACGGCGTTACCGCGAAACGGATTCCGCGTGGATGCGCGAAGAGCTGGAGCGGTTCAAGGATCAGAGCCGTTGCGAGACCTGCAGCGGCTACCGGCTGAAGCCCGAAGCACTGGCGGTCAAGATTGGCGGCAAACATGCGGGTGAGATTTGCGATCTCTCCATTCGGGCCGCCGATGAATGGTTTCGAACCATAGATGCGAAATTCAATTCCAAACAGAAAGAAATTGCGGCACGCATTTTGAAAGAGATCCGCGAGCGGCTTCGGTTCCTCAACGATGTGGGCTTGGAATATCTGACTCTGTCGCGCGGGTCGGGAACATTGTCCGGCGGGGAGAGCCAGCGCATCCGGCTCGCCTCGCAGATAGGCTCCGGAC
>VFKO01000116.1 GCA_009885515.1 Rhodobiaceae bacterium
CGGATCTTGTCCCAGGAAAATCAGAATGGGTTTTGCCCAAATGAGAAATGCCATCAGGGGCAAGGACAGTAGCGCTACCGCCCATAGTCCCATCCGCACTGCGGCACGCACACGGGCACGGTCGTTTGGGTGCGCGCCCAGAATCTGGGCTACCATGGGTGAGACTGCAGCTACAGGACCATAGCCAATGAGCCAGGTGAGGTAGAACAACACGGCGCCGATACCGGTGGCCGCGATTGCCTCTTTGCCCAGTGCGCCAACCATGATGATGTCGGCCGTCAGAGAGCCAATCTGAGCGAGCTGCATCGCGATCAATGGCAAAGCGAGCTTGAGCAGCGCGCGCGCTTCCTCGAGCCAGGGCTTCAGCAACGCGCGGCGCGCTGATGGGCTGGTGGCGGGGTGAAAATAACTGGTCATGGTTTTCAACATATTCCGCTCGTCACTGCCCGGTTGGAATTTTTCTTCGCGCCGGGGGTTCGGGCAAACAAAAACCCCTCCGGAGCGGTGCTCGGAGGGGTGGCGAAAGCGCGGGCCTGACAGGCTTTGCTTTAATCCATAGCCCCCTCACGAGCCGTCGAAACCGCGAGACGCGGCGCCGGATATCCGGCGCGGCCTGCAGCGGTCATGGTGAGAATTGACGTATTCATCAATTGGATGGCTCGTGTTGGCACGCAAAGCCCCATGCCTCGCGCGATTGGCAGGGTGGTAAGCGCGCGCAAATGCAAAGTCAAGGCGTGGGCGCGAATTGTGGCGAGAGACTTTGTTCCAGTGTGATCTGGAAGTGACGCTCTCCCAAAGATCAGCCTTTCACGCAGACGAATTGGCGAAGCGAGTGTACCACATCGACCAGGTCGCTTTGGGCCGCCATCACTGCGTCGATGTCCTTGTAGGCCATCGGGGTTTCGTCAATGACGCCTGAGTCTTTGCGGCATTCGACGTGGGCCGTCGCGGCAATGTGGTCCTCGAGGGTGAAGCGTTCCTTGGCTGCCGTGCGCGACATCGCGCGGCCGGCGCCGTGCGAGCACGAGTTGAACGCTTCCGGATTGCCCTTGCCCCGCACGATGAAAGACTTCGCGCCCATCGAGCCTGGGATGATGCCAAGCTCGCCCTTGCCGGCGCGCACCGCGCCTTTGCGGGTGAGCCAGACGCGCTCGCCGAAATGCTCCTCGCGCTCGACGTAGTTATGGTGACAGTTCACTGCGACGTCGAGCGTTGCCAGATCGGGCCAAGTTTCCTTCAGCACCACCAAGACGGCTGCCATCATCACCTCGCGGTTGGAACGTGCGTAGTCTTGCGCCCAGCCCACCGCCTCGACGTAGTCGTTGAAGGACTGCGAGCCTTCACCGAGCCAGGCGAGATCGCGATCGGCGAGCTTGAAGCCTGCCGCCTCGATCTCTTCCTTGGCTTTGGCAATGAAGTATTGGCCGATGCGGTTGCCGACGTTGCGCGAGCCCGAGTGCAACATCACCCAGACGCGGTCGGCTTCGTCGAGGCAAAGCTCGATGAAGTGGTTGCCGCCGCCGAGCGTGCCGATTTGAAGCGCCGCCGCTTTCTTTTCGGAAATCTTCGGGTGCTTGGC
>VFKO01000485.1 GCA_009885515.1 Rhodobiaceae bacterium
GACGTCGAAAAGCACACCGTCACCGTTGGCCTGCGCTACGACCTCCACGAAGACGAAGCCCCGCTGCCACCAGCGCCGCCCGCACCACCACCGGCGCCGCCAATGGATGCTCCGGAACAGTTCGTCATCTTCTTTGGCTTCAACAAGTGCAACATCACCGCCGAAGCAGACGCGGTCCTCAGCGAAGCAGCATCGGCCGCCAAGAGCACCGGCGCCGCTTCAGTGCTCATCGTCGGTCACACCGACACCATGGGCTCGAACAGCTACAATCAGAAACTGTCGGACTGCAGGGCCAATGCCGCCAAGTCTGGCCTGATTGCCAAAGGTGTGTCGGCCGGCTCGATCTCAGCCACCGGCCGTGGCGAGTCCGAGTTGCTGGTCAAAACCAACGACAACGTCAAAGAACCACAAAACCGCCGCGCCACAATCGACCTGCAGAACTAAACCGTTCTGTAAGACAAGCGTACGGGGGCGAGGAACTATTCCTCGCCCCCTTTTTTTGTTGCGTGCCGACCCTCATCCGTCTCGCCGCGAAGGTGCGGCGATCCACCTTCTCCCGCAAGCGGGCGAAGGGCTATCACTTTTTTTTTATAGCGCTTCTCCCCTTGGGAGAAGCTGGCGCGCCCCTTCGGCGCGACTGATGAGGGCCTTCCCGGAGCGCCTGCCTTCTTCTTCGTGTCCTTCGTGGTGAAAACACTTTCTGCTAGTCGAAGGCGCCGCTAGAAATTCAGCTTGACGCGATCAAATAGTTCTGCATACGTTCCACTCTTCTGGCCCCGCTCTAAAAAGGGCGGTGCTCAGCTGCGACTTGAACCTTGAATAGATCGTCCAACCCTGCCCCGGCAGGCGGGGAACGGGCGGGGTGCGCGCGGGGTGCGCGCGGAATCTGACGGCGCGCACCCTACGCCTCGCCGCAGCGCTCACAATGCCCGCATGCATACATGTTGTTTTCGCAGATGAATTTTCATGGCTTAACAGATTGAAATGCAACGATACTTTTCCAATGCATGCACGAATGCATGCGTCGGTATACACACACACACCAGATCGATTTTAAGCCATTCTCGCAAGCATCACCAGATCCGAACCCGCTGCTCCGGTGCCACGAACAGCCTGGCGCCGGGCTGAACCCCGAACGCCTCGTACCACTCGTCCATATTGCGCACCGTTCCATTGGCACGGAACTCGCCCGGCGAATGGGAGTCCGAAACCACCTGATTGCGCAACGCCTCTTCGCGGATCAACTGCCGCCAGATCTGCGCGAACCCCAGGAAGAAACGTTGGATGCCGGTGAACCCGTCAATGACCTCAGGCTCCTTGGCCACCCCCAGGGAAATTTTATAGGCTTCAAGCGCCACGTTCAGCCCGCCCAGATCGCCGATATTTTCACCCAGCGTCAGACGGCCATTGACGAACAACCCCGGCAAGGCCTCGAACTTTGAATATTGCTCGACAAGCCTGTCGCCAAGCTCCTTGAACCGCCGCTCGTCGTCAGCGTTCCACCATTTGCGGAATACGCCATTCTCGTCCGACTTCGAACCCTGGTCGTCGAAGCCGTGCCCCATCTCATGGCCGATGACCGCGCCAATGCCGCCATAGTTTACTGCCGGATCAGCATTCAGATCAAAGAACGGCGGTTGCAGGATCGCCGCCGGAAACACAATCTCGTTCCACGTCGAACTGTAATAGGCATTCACCGTTTGCGGCGCCATGTTCCACTCAGCCCGGTTGGCGCGACCGGCTAGGCGCCTGATGTCGCGCGCACGGTTGAAAGCCTGCTCGCGCCGGCGATTACCGAAAGCGTCGCCCGCTTTGACTTCCAGTTCGGAATAATCGCGCCAGTTATCGGGATAACCAATTTTAACATTGATCTTCTCAAGCTTGCGCAAAGCAGCAACCTTGGTTTCCTCGCTCATCCACGCCAGCTTGGCGATCCGCACCTTGTAGGCGGCACGCAGATTCTCGACCAGCTGACCCACCGCCGCTTTGGCCTGCGGGCTAAAACTTTTGCGTACGTAAAGCTGACCCACCGCTTCACCCATCGGCGCATTGAACGGCGACCCGCTCATCGCGGTCACCGCCCGCCTCCAGCGATCCCGTTGTTGCAGTTGCCCGGTGACGGTGCGCCCATTGAAATCGAACGCCGCATCGTCAAAAGCCCGGGGCAACAGCTCGGCTGCAGTGTTGAGATAGTGAAAAGTCAGATAGGCGCGCCAAATTTCGATTTTCGTACCACGAAACAATTTCGCCAGCGCCCGAACGGCATCGACTTGCGCCACGATAAAAAAATCCTGCGCCGGCACGCCGAACGACTCCAGCGCCACGGCCCACGGAAACTCCGGCGCCGCCCCTATAAGATCGGCCCGCGCTTTCGGGTTGTAGGTCAGATCGCGATTGCGCGACTTGTCGCGCGGCCAGTGCTGTTCGGCAATCAGGCGTTCAATGCCAAGGACGGCATCGGCACCGGCAACGGCGTCAGGATAATTGGCCAGCCGCAGCATTGTTTCGACATAGACGCGATACTTTGCGCGGGTGCCTGCGAATTTCGCATCGTCTTTCAGATAATAGTCACGATCAGGCATCCCAAGCCCGGACTGCGAAACCGAAACGATGTAGACATCCGGGCGCTTCGCATCGAGACTGACGCCCATGGCAATGGGCAAACTGGCGCGGAAATCGCGCTCGGCCGCAAGCCGGACAATATCTTCATGGGTTTGCACCGCCGCAATTCGCGCCAGATCGGCCTTCGCCGGCTCAAGACCTTTCGCTTCAATCGAAGCCACGTCGTTGAAGCTTCTGAAATAGTCGACGGCCTTGCGCGCAACCGATCCTTCAGGCATCGGCCCATTGGCAGCCATTTCTATCGCACCGCGCACGTCGTCTTCAGATTGCGCGGCAAGCATATTGAATGAGCCCCAGCGCGAACGGTCCGCCGGGATCTGCGTCGTCTTCATCCAGGTGCCGCCACCGAAGCGGAAGAAATCATCGCCAGGGTTCACCGTGCGGTCCATCACGGCGGGATCAAATCCCCAGGTCCCGATGGCAGGCTTGCCCGTTGCGGCGCGCGCAGCAACTTGCCAGACACCGGCACCCACACCTGCAAGCGTCACCGCTGCGGCACCCATGAAAACCGCGCGGCGGTTCAAATTGATCGACATCTCAAAACCCTCTTGTTTGCTACCCCAAACGCTTGCGAAACAGCGCCAGCAACCTCTCCCAGTGCCGTTCAGCTGCCGCCTTGTTATAGACCGGACGCTGAGGAAAAGCGAAGCCGTGATCTGTCCCCGGATAGATTTCGACTTCGGCGTTCACGCCCGTATCGCGCAGCGCATTTTTCAGCGCCTTGACCTGTTCGAGCGGCATCCAGCGGTCGGTCTCCGCACACCCGATATAGAATTCGGCCTTGGCTTTGCGCGCTACGACATGGGGACTGTCCGGCTCATCGGTCACCAGTCTTACGCCATAGATCGAAGCAGCAGCGGCAAACTTGCCCGGATGGCGCGCTGCCGCATTGATCGCATATTGCCCGCTCATGCAGTAGCCTACAGCGCCCATCGGCCCAGACCCCGCCGCAACATCATCGTCTGCGAACGCCAGCATCGCATCGGTATCGTGCATGATCAGCTGGATCGTCAACGAGCCCATCAGATCGAACATCCGCCGTCGCTCGGGCGCTTCCGGGTCGGCGGGCAGCGGCCCCAGTTCCATAACGCCGGCGCGGTAATACAGATTGGGCAACATCACATAATAGCCCGAAGTCGCCAGACGCCGCGCCATGTCGCGCAACTCCTCCCGGATCGCCGGCGCATCCATATAGAAAAAGATTACGGGGAATGGCCCGCCCCGCTCAGGATGGCACACAAATGTGCTCATCTTGCCGTCTTTGGTTTCAATTTCGATTTGGCGTTCAATCACGTCATTTTCCCTTTAGGTTCACACCACTTGAGCAGGAACCACCAGCATGAGCAAGGCCGCCGTCATCATGAATTGCGCCCCACAATAAGTGATCCACACGGCCTCATTGATGCGCGCAAACGGCTGCAGGAATTTTCGCACCGCAATCAGGGAATCGGATAAGGCAAAAAGCATGGCACCCGCGCCCAGAATCCAGGAGGCGTCCCGCACCGACAAGGCCGCCGCCACCATCGCCATAATCACGGTGAAATAACAAAGCACCGGCACCGTCATTTTTCCCAATCGCGGAATAAGCACTCGCAATAACAACCCTGCCCCGGCCAGCACCGCGATGATGGCCACAAGCGCACCACCTTCGGGAACCTCCGTGTAAGGAACAAAAGTGGCCAGGAAGGCAACATGAGCCAGGAGAAAACTTGCCAGCCCCCAGACAAAAAACCGCTCTTGATTTTTCAGTGCCAGC
>VFKO01000041.1 GCA_009885515.1 Rhodobiaceae bacterium
AAAGACCCCACGGTCGTCAGCCTCGACCGCTTCCGCAAGAAGTGAACATGACAACCACCCGCACCGAAACCGATAGCTTTGGCCCCATCGAAGTTGCCGCGAACAAATACTGGGGCGCCCAGACCCAGCGCTCGCTGGAAAACTTCAAGATCAGTGGCGAGCGCATGCCGCTGCCACTGATCCACGCCTTCGGCATTATCAAGAAAGCCGCCGCGATTACAAATGTGGCGCTGAAGGACATGGACGCCAAAACCGGAGACGCGATCTGCAAAGCCGCCGATGAAGTCATCGTGGGCAAACTCGACGATCACTTTCCTCTCGTCGTTTGGCAAACCGGCTCCGGCACCCAAACCAATATGAACGTCAACGAAGTGATCTCCAACCGTGCCATCGAAATGCTCGGCGGCGAAATGGGAACCAAAAAACCCATCCACCCCAACGACCACGTCAATCGCGGCCAATCCTCGAACGACAGCTTCCCGACCGCCATGCACATCGCAACCGTGCTGGAAATCCATCGCCGCCTGATGCCGGGCCTTCGCCGCCTGCACGGCGCATTGCTGACCAAAACCCACGATTTCGCCTCCATCATCAAAATCGGCCGCACCCATCTGCAGGACGCAACGCCCATCACGCTCGGCCAGGAATTTTCCGGTTACGCCCGCCAACTCGAACTCGGCATCGAACGCGTCGTCTCGGCTTTGCCCCGCCTTTATCCCCTGGCGCAAGGCGGCACTGCCGTCGGCACTGGCTTAAATGCCTTGCCGGGCTTCGCCGAACGCTTTGCCGACGAAACCTCCAAGATCACCGGCTATCCTTTCATCACAGCCGTGAACAAATTCGAAGCCCTCGCCGCGCACGATTCGTTGGTGGAATTCTCAGGCGTCCTCAACACGCTTGCAGCCTCGCTGTTCAAGATCGCCAACGACATTCGCTTGCTGGGCTCGGGCCCGCGCTCAGGTCTCGGCGAATTGATCCTTCCCGAAAACGAACCTGGCTCCTCGATCATGCCCGGCAAAGTCAATCCGACCCAGGCCGAAGCGCTCACCATGGCCTGCACCCAGGTCATGGGCAATCATGTCACCATCACCATCGCCGGCAGTCAGGGCCACATGGAACTCAACGTCTTCAAGCCGGTGATGATCCACAATCTGCTGCAATCGATCCGCCTCATCGGCGACGCCGCCGTCAGCTTCACCGATCATTGCGTCGCCGGGATCCAGCCCAACCGCAAGCACATCGACGAACTCATGCGCCGCTCCCTCATGCTGGTGACCGCGCTCGCGCCAAAAGTCGGCTACGACAACGCCGCCAAGATCGCCAAGACCGCCCACAAAAACGGCACCACCTTGCGCGAAGAGGCGGTGAAAGCGGGCCTCATCACCGGCGAAGAGTTCGACCGCATCGTCCGCCCAGAGGACATGATCGGTCCCCATTGAAACGGTCTGTCACAATTTCGGGCCACAGAACCAGCGTCTCCCTCGAAGCAGAGTTTTGGGCGGCCCTCACCGCAATCGCAGAGCATGAAAAGCAGCCGCTCGCCCAACTGATCGACGGCATCGACAAGCGTCAGGGCCGGGGCAAAAATCTATCAAGCGCACTGCGCATTTTTGTTCTGAAGCACTATCAAAAACAAAAGGCATGACATGGGCGACGTTGTAAACTTGAACCAGAAACGAAAAGCGCGCGCCAAAACCGCCGCTGAAAAAACCGCCGCCAACAATCGCGTAAAACACGGCACACCGAAAATGTTACGCAAGCAAACGCAAGCCGAAAGAAAAAAGGCCGAACGCAACATCGATGGCAAACACCTCGGCAAATCAGATGAGTAAGGGCCCTTACAGCGGCCTGAAAATCGTCGACTGCACGCGCGTCCTGGCAGGCCCCTATTGCACCATGATGCTGGCCGACCAGGGCGCCACCGTCGTCAAGGTTGAAATCCCCGGCTACGGCGACGACTCGCGCCACATTGGCCCCTTCATCAAGGGCAAGTCCGCCTATTACATCTCCGTCAATCGCGGCAAACATTCCATCGCCCTCGACCTCAAAGCGCCGGATGACCGCGCGGTCTTCGAACGCCTGCTCGCCGAAGCCGACATTCTGATCGAGAACTACCGCGGCGGCACGATGGAAAAACTCGGCTACGCTTGGCCCAGCCTGCACGCCCGCTTCCCCAATCTCATTTACTGCGCCATCAGCGGCTTTGGCCA
>VFKO01000056.1 GCA_009885515.1 Rhodobiaceae bacterium
CCTGATTCCGTGCGGGCAAACGGCACGCATTGCAGCGGCGATCCGGCGTCCATGACACTGGGATTGATGTTGCCCGGTAAAATGCCCCGCTCTTGCGAAATGAGCGGCTCGGAAACTTCAGTTCTCATTCGCGGGATGAGCGCCAAGCCAGTGCCACCCTCGTCCGTAATCACCGGTTCCGCCGTCGCAACGGTCATTGTCAGTGACAATCCAGCGCGATTATCAAATGCAGTTGAGTCAGCCCCATTAAAGGAGACCGAGAATTGTGGACGAATTGATTGGCAACCAGAAAGACTGATGCCGACTAATGCGATTGCCGCCAGATTAAATGGTGAGTCAGTTCTCAAAACTGGTCTTCCTCAATTGATCGGGCTCTTGTGAGCCGCCAGGGTCTGCTTCCTGCCCGCCTAGATTGGGGGAGTCAAATTAAGGAAATATTACCGTTAACTATTTGCACCACATCTGTTGAAAATGCGTAAAGCAACCCACTAGATATAGGTCGCAAAAAGCTACACTCCCAAACTATTCGCCAGGATGGTCAACAAATTAGGGGTTTTTTAACCTCGATTAACGCTCAACCGGCGCCTAAAATGAACCCCTGAACGTCGTAGACGCGTCCGCCATAATGGTCTCCGGGGGTGTACCAGACCCGGACCCGCGACCAGTCATTGTCGTCAGATACGTCCATGACCGGGCTGTCCAGGTTGATTTCCCCGCCACTCAGCCAGTTTGCGTGATCGACCACGATTTCGCGGCTGTTGATAATTTTGCGTACGACCGCCACATGGCCCCGGCCATTGTCGCTAAAGCCCTTCAGCACCAGCACCGAACCTCTTTCCGGCTCGGAAGAGCGGCCAAACCGGCCCGAAGCCTTTTCCCACCAATGCCAGGCATCGCCCCAGATCGTCACGCCGGATTTCCAGCGCGCGTAAGGCACACATTGCAGGGGCTGTGCTGCATGAACCACCCGCGGTGCCACGCCGGGAGGGCGCCGGCCGAGCGGGCCAGGATCAAAGTCGCTCGCGCAGCCGGCAAGTCCAACCGCAACCAATGTCAGGGCAAACAAACGATGCAAGATACGAAATCCCATTCTTGTTCAGCCGCCGGAACTCAAAGCCAAAGCTGTGAGTGAGCAAGCGGCGACAGGTGTGTAACGGCGCATGGACCGACTCCTTGTGTTTGGGTCGTATCCATGATGAGGCCCACCAATTCCAACCGCGTTCAAAACTGAACAGAGTTTTAATTCAAACTGCAACCGACCAGGAATTGAGCCGCCTGCGATCTTCGCGCCTGGTGAATTTTTGGTTAACCCGGGCGTCCGGTGAGCCAAAACCCGCAAACGGCGAAAGACCTGTCCTGCTTTCCGCGAAATGCGGCGGATTTCTGCCA
>VFKO01000197.1 GCA_009885515.1 Rhodobiaceae bacterium
GTCGAGATAAGCCCGTCGGCGCTCATCGCTCCACCCCTCGCGACGGAACATATCGAACATCGCAATTTCCTCGGGCGTCAACGGATTGCTCTCGATGTCCTGCAACGCGCAGGCTTCGCGAAAGCGGTGCTCGCGTTCTGCGTCAACATCGAGTTTTGACTTGTCAGCCATGGGCCAACCCTATCACGAATCCGCCCGCGGCAAACTTGGAATCGGCGCCACGGCGATGCCCTCTTCGACCAACTCGCGCGCGTCGTCCAGCGTCGCCTCGCCGTAGATCTGACGCTCCTCCGCGTCGCCATGGTGAATGGCCCGCGCCTCATCGGGAAAGCGCTCGCCGACATATTCGGCGTTGTCCTCGACATGCTTGCGCACTTTGGTCACCCATTCGCGCATCGACTTGGCCTTCGCCGCAACTTCGGCGAGTTCACCCCGCTTCGAAACAGCGGGCGCCATCGGTGCCTTCGTCACGACCTTTGAATTGCAGGTCGGGCATGCCAAAAGACCCTTCTTCGCTTGCGCGTCATAGGCCGCGCTGTCACGGAACCAGCCCTCAAAGTCATGGTTTTTTTTACAAACGAGCTGATACCGGATCATAACGCAACAACTGTCCTTGGCCTGTGCACCCTGCAAACATGGCCGCTATCCGGGCCACCTGCAAGCTTACCCCATGCGGCGCCCGCAAGGTTAAGAATATGTAAACGCCTTAATTCCCCTCACTGACAGTGAACGGCCGGTCGTGGGTGAGTGCCGGTATACGCGCACGAACATCGGCGACTTTCGCCGCATCGATATCAGCCAGAATGACGCCAGGCTCTTCGCCGCCTTCGGCCAAAATCGCACCCCAGGGATCGACAATCAGACTGTGTCCAAAAGTGTGCCGACCGTTCTCATGCACCCCACCTTGCGCCGACGCAATCACAAAACAACCCGTTTCGATTGCGCGCGCCCGCAGCAGCACATGCCAATGCGCTTGGCCCGTCAAGTGCGTGAAGGCGGATGGAATCGTGATGAAAGAGGCTCCGGCTTTAGCGAGCGACCGGTATAACTGCGGAAACCGCAAATCATAACACACGCTCATGCCCAATTTTCCCCACGGCAAGTCCACGACCACCGCGCGTTCGCCACGGCGAAAATTTCGCGACTCGCGATAAACCTCACCACCTGGCAAATCGACATCGAACATGTGAATCTTGTCATACGTCGCCTGCACCTGACCCTTCGGATCGATCAGAAACGAGCGATTGGCGCATTGGCGCTCCGCCACCTTGATCGGCATCGAACCAATCAACAGCCATAGCGAAAGCTCGTCCGCCAGCCCGCGAAACGCTTTGAGCGCGGCATCATCCTCTTGGGTTTGCACCTTGGCAAACAGCCGGTCGCTCTCCGCCTCGAACAGCGACGTCACCTCGGGTGTCACCACGAAACCGGCACCTTGAGATTTGGCTTCACGAATAAGTTTGCTGGCCGCATTGATGTTTGCGGCAACGTCTATGCCTGAACGCAATTGAACGCAGGCTGCTTTGAATACCGTGCTCATGCGTTCAAATTAACCGCGCACGCTCTCCAAGAGCAAGTCGAGCGCGCCCTTTTCTTCAAGCGCGTGCAGGTCGTCACAGCCGCCCACATGCGTTTCGCCTATAAAAATCTGAGGCACCGTGTGTCGCCCATGCGAGCGCTCCAGCATCTCCGCACGTCGTTGCGCGTTCATGCTGACGTCGATTTCCGTGAATACCACGCCTTTCTTGCGCAGCAACGCTTTGGCCCGATGGCAATAGGGACAAAGCAGCGTCGAATACACGACGACCTGGGCCAAGGGTTCACTGCGCGCGTCTGCAACCATCATGGACAACATTTCGACTTTCACAATTCGTTCGAGTTATAGCTGTTTTGAGGCATTTAAGGCTAAATCGAAACGCTTAACGGCCGCACAACGCGCGCCAATGTGATAATTGACACAAGCCCTGCCCCTCCGCGCAAAAGCGCTTTGCAACAAGCGTTTGCGGTGGCTCCAGTGGTTAGAACGTCGTCAACCACAACAACATTTTTGCCCTGAAGGACCTTGGCACTATTGGCAGCAGTGCTGAACGCGCGCGCAACATTCTTGAGGCGCGCCCTTGCTGATGGCATTTCGCCCTGGCTGACCGAGGGCTTGGAGCGGATCAGGATGGACGTATCGACTGGCAATTTGGCGATGGCGCCCAGGCCATGCGCCAGGACCGCCGACTGATTATAACGCCGTGATGCCAGCCGCCGCCAATGCAGGGGCACGGGAACAATGACATCCGCCTGACCAACCAGATCGCGGGCCGCAGCAAACAACCAGCGAGAGAACAACGGCGCCCCTTCAAGCTTGTCGGCATGCTTGAAACCAAGGATCAAGTCTCGGCTGCCATCGTCGTAGGCCAGGGCAGAACGCGCCCACAAAAAACTGGGAGGGCGCGTCAAACAGGCCGCACACTTCACCCCGTCACCCAACGCATGCGGAAACGGCAGCCCGCACTGAACACAATGCGGTGCCCCCAGAAACCGCAAGCCACTCCAGCACGTTCCGCAAACGGATTGAGGTTCTGAGACGGGTACGCGGCACTTCAAACACAACGGTGGAAGAATCAAATCCAGCACAGCCCGCCCGGCAGAGCGCGCGAACCGGTCAATGGTGAAAGGTCTCAATCCCATTTTTTTATACTGACTCAGCCGGAATACTCATGCCAGACTCAATCGAGTCCATGAGCCCAGTCCATGAACGATGTTCCCCAGATCTTTGACCAGATACTCCGCCGCAGCCGCAGGGCGCGCGCAGCAAAATCCTGTCAAGCATCAGCTTTCCTCTCTGAGGCAGTCTCAGGCGAGCTTATCGAGCGGCTGCAAGCGGTCAATCGCAAATTTTCAACCGCAGTTTGGCACGGCGCGCCGACAACAGCCGCTTCCTGGATCACAAGTGACAGCGTGCCGGCATTTGCAGGCCCAGCATTTGCAGGCAGGGCCGGCGTGGTTTTCAGCGAAGAGCAACTGCCCTTCGCCACCGCCTCCCTCGACCTGTACGCAAGCCTGCTGACCTTGCACGCCGTCAACGACTTGCCCGGGGCAATAACGCAGATCAAGCGCTGCCTCCGGCCTGACGGATTGTTTCTTGCAGCATTGTTCGGCGGCCAAACCCTGCACGAACTCAAAGCGTCTCTCGCCCGGGCAGAAATCGAGATTGATGGCGGACTGTCGCCCCGCGTTTTCCCCTTCGCCGATATCCGCGACGCAGGCGGCCTGTTGCAACGCGCAGGCTTTGCCCTGCCAGTGGCCGACACCGACAGGATTACGGTCCACTATGATCATCCGCTCAAGCTCCTGGCCGATTTGCAAGGCATGGGCGAAACGAACATCCTGCATCAGCGTCGCAAACTGTTTCTCAAGCGCCGCGTCCTCATGCGCGCGATGGAAATCTACATCAATGAATTCACCGGCAGCGACGGACGGGTGCGCGCCACATTCGAAGTCATCTACCTCACAGGCTGGGCCCCCCACGAAAGCCAGCAACAGCCGCTCAAACCCGGCAGCGGAAAGGTCCCGCTAGCCGATGCCCTAAAAAGCCCACCATCGTCCGCAAGCGGGACCAGAAAAACAGTGACATAGTATCTTCCCCCGCGTGGCTGGGGGAAGTGGCTGCGCGCCGCCAGGCGCTGCAGACGATGGGGGGAAGTGGCGCCTCGGTCCAAACCCCTTCTCAGTCCCAAGCGCCTCCCAAATTCACTCCATCCGACACATCGTAACATTGGCCCAATCACGCCATTTTTCGCGTCACACTCGCATCACATCCCGACACAAGTCATCACAGATTGCTCCCCTGAATGAATATCAACAAATACCATACATGAACATATTAGGAACTTGTCAAGCCCATCGATCAATAAAATTCAACACCCGCCGCCCACGGCACGCCTTTCCCCTCACCCTTTTTTCGGAAGGCCGAAAAAAGATCCTCTCCCGCAAGGGGAGAGGAAGAAAAACGCAGTTGCAAAAAATGTTCTTTCTTCCTCTCCCCTTGCGGGAGAGGATCTTTTTTGCTCTTCGCAA
>VFKO01000153.1 GCA_009885515.1 Rhodobiaceae bacterium
CCGGACTCGTGATCAGAATTGATGACACCGGTTCCAGACGCAGGCAGCACATCCGTAAACAGCCTCAGCTTTGCCTGCTCATAAGCGTCGAACGTTTCGTGATAGTCCAAATGATCGCGCGTCAGATTTGTGAATGCCGCAGCCCGAAGCCTGACACCATCGACGCGGTGTTGCGCCAATCCATGACTTGAAGCTTCGAACGCCACATGAGTGACACCTTCATCGGCAAGTTCGCAAAGCAGACGGTGAATCTCTATCGGGTCGGGAGTCGTATGACTGAGCGGGCGCGTACCGCGCGGCGCAACCACGCCAACAGTCCCAAAACTCGCAGCCGCATACCCCAATGACGTCCAGATTTCGCGCACAAACGATGCGACCGATGTTTTGCCGTTTGTCCCTGTCACCGCAACAATCGTTGCCGGCTGCCGCGCATAAAATGCCGCCGCAACATGCGCCAGTTTCTGACGGGGATTGTGCTCAATAATCAGCGGGCAATCAAGTTTGGACCGCTTCAGCGCCTCACCACCCAGAATGGCAACCGCACCTCTGGCAACGGCATCCGCGACAAACGCCGCACCATCCGCGTTCGCCCCCGGCAATGCCGCAAACAAATAACCAGGCCTCACCGCGCGGCTGTCGGCAGTCAGGCCAAGGATCTCAGGGTCACCCCCTGAAACGCCAGCCGGAACAAGAGCGCTAAGACGCATGAACTCAATGCAATTCCTCGTACGATGCCATCGTCGTCGGCGCACCCTTTCTGGGCTCGATGGGCGCGACCGGCACATTGAGCATCGGTGCAATGCGGGCGATCACTTTGCCCGCAGTCGGAGCGGCAGTCCAGCCTGCTGTCGCAAAGCCCTGCGTGGCGTCGCTGGGTTGCGGTTCATCAATTACGATCAGAACAAGGTACAATGGATTCTTGGCGGGAAAGACCGCCACAAAGGAAGTCAGCAAGCTCTTTTGGGCGTAGCCTTGACCGTTCACTTTTTCAGCCGTACCCGTCTTGCCCCCGACCGGATAGCCCGCAACATCGGCCTTGCCGCCTGTGCCCTGCGTCACAACCATGCGCAACAAGTCGCGCATATGAGCGCTCGTGGCTTCGCTGACCACGCGCGAAAACGGTACAACGGCCTTGGGATCACGCTTCAAGAGTGTCGGCTTGATATACTTGCCGCCATTTGCAATTGCGGCACTCGCCGCCGCGACGTGTAATGGCGTCACCGCAACGCCGTGCCCATAGGACAGCGTCATCGTTTCAAGTTCACCCCAGCGCTTGGGTAGAATCGGTGCTCCCGCTTCCTTGATCTCCGTCGTCACCGGCGCCAGCAATCCCAGCCTGCCGAAATAGGCCTGTTGCGTCGGCGTCCCGACTTCCAGGGCCATCTTTGCGGCACCGATATTGGACGAGAACATAAAAATTTCCGGCACCGACAACAAACGGTTCTCAGGATGAAAATCCGAAATGGTGAACTGGCCAGACGTAATGGGGTTTCGCGCATCGAACTGTGAGGTCAATGTAATCTTGCTCGCGTCCAGCGCCATCGCCGTTGTGAAGACTTTGAACGTCGATCCCATTTCATAGACGCCCAGCGTCACACGGTTGAACAGTGCGTCCTTGGCGGCAAGCGACGGCTCATTGGGGTCGAAATCAGGAAGCGAACTTAGCGCCAGAATTTCGCCGTTGTTGACATCGAGCACGACGCCGGCCGCCGCCCGTGCCCGGAACGAGGCCACGGCCCCCGACAACTCGTCCTCCAGCGCGTGCTGCACACGTAGATCCAGCGACAACTCGACCAGGCCGCCTTTGTTGCGCCGATCGAGAATCAGATCTTCGACACCCCGTTCAACCCCGGCCAGTCCGTGATTGTCGACATCAACATAACCCAGCGCATGCGATGCGGTGCGCCCATTGGGATAGACCCTCCGCGGTTCATGCTTGAAGTGCAAGCCCGGAAGTCCAAGCTGGCGAACGGAATCCTGCTGTCCCGGTGACAAATTGCGTTTGATCCAGACAAAGGCCTGACGAGAAGTCAGTTTTTTCGTCAGCGATGCGACGTCGACCGCAGGCACGACCGCCTTCAGGTCTCGTGCCGTTTCGGCCGGGTCCCAAATCACGCGAGCATCAGCATAAAGTGACGCGCCTTGCAGGTCCGTCGCCAGGATTTCACCCTTGCGATCGACAATATCCGCACGAAAGTAAGACGCTTCGTTGTCAACCCGTACCGATTTGCGCGCGACGCCATCGTGCAAGGTCGTCACTTCAACCAACCGTCCGAACAGGATCGCAAAAACCACGCCAAAGGTTGCGATGGCATATGTCAGCCGCGTGCGCGTGCGCGCCATCGCAGCCTTTCCAGCCCCATCCAGCGTTATGCGATCTCGTTGAGTCACGGGGCCACCTTATGGCGCGCCGGCTTGAAGTCGTCCGGCGCTGCTCGAAACGGCAGCTGCCCGGCTTCAATCTCCCCGGCGGCTGTCTCACCGCCTGGCGCCGCGCCTCCGGTCTCCCGTTGGGGCAAATTGGCCAGCACAACAATTTGCTGCGCTCCCGTAGGACCCAGGGTCAAGTGCCGTCGCGCCAAGTCCTGCAAACGTTCAGGTTGATTGAGAAACGACCATTCGGCTTTCAGAACCCTTATGGCTTCGGCCTCTTTGACGATTGCGCCATCCAGATCTTTGAGTTCTCGCGTCTGCGCTTTCACCCGGTAAACGCCGTTGTAAAGGGCAAAACTCACAAGCAGCAGCAAGGCAATCGCAATCGCGCCGGTGACTCTGATCATACCCGCACCTCCGGCAGCACACCCGCCTTGATCGCATCAAACGGAATCGACGGTCCGCTGGTCCGCACCGCGACCCGCAGCTTGGCCGAGCGCGAGCGCGGATTGCGAAAGACCTCGGGACGCGATGCGCTGATCGCGCGCCGCGATGCCACTTCGAACGAGGCGCTGTTCGACTTGAGTTGCGCTTGCGGCAGATGTCTGGAGCCTTGCGAAACATGTCCCGTGCGCTCGGCCAGGAAGCGCTTGACCATTCGGTCTTCCAGCGAATGAAACGACACGACCGCCAACCGCCCGCCGGGCTTCAGCAAATTTTCCGC
>VFKO01000097.1 GCA_009885515.1 Rhodobiaceae bacterium
ACGGCCTTTACGCCACCCATATGCGCAATGAAGGCGCCCGCCTGCTTGAAGCGGTCGATGAAACACTATTGATCGGCCGCGAAACCGGACTGCACACCCACATCTCGCACCACAAGTCCGCCGGCAAGCGCAATTGGGGCAAGGTCGGCCAGTCGCTTGAAAAAGTGGACAAGGCGCGCGCCCAGGGCCAGCGCGTGACGCTGGATGTCTATCCCTACACCGCCGGCAGCGGCCGCATGAGCGAGTATTTCAATCTCAAAGCCATCGACCGCGATTACGCAGGCCTCATGCGCATCGCCAATTGCCCGGCCTTTCGCGAGTTCGAAGGCCGCATGCTCATCGACATCGCGCGCGAACGCGGTCAGGACATCGCCGACCTTGTGCGCCTGATCCTGACGGCGCCAAAGGGAGAGAACACGATCTGCATCCACTTCATCATCGACGAAGCCGACATCGAAACCAATCTGCGCTATCCCGGCATGATGATCGGCTCCGACGGCATTCCCGATCTGCGTGGCAAACCCCATCCGCGCCTGTTCGGAACCTTTCCGCGCATCCTCGGCGAATATGTCCGCACCCGCGGCGTCATCGGCCTGGAAGACGCCGTCGCCCGCATGACTTCGATCTCGGCCGATACCTTTGGCATCAAAGAACGCGGCCGCGTCACCCAAGGCTACCACGCCGATCTGGTGCTTTTCGATCCAGGGACAGTGAAAGACACCGCCACCTACGACGACCCCAAACAACACCCAGACGGCATCAACCTCGTCATCGTCAACGGCGAAATAGCCTTCCGCAATGGCCGCCACACCGGCTCAGGCTCAGGCCAAACCCTGCGCTACAAACGTGAGGCGTACAAAGCTTAGACTCCTGTATATACTTGCACGATGGAACAGACGGAGACTGAAAATGAACACCGCAGCCGCGAAAGCCGCCTATGATCAACCGCTGGAGACGCTGAACCCCGCCCAACCCGCTCTGTTCCGCGATGATACGATGTGGACCATCTTTGAGCGCCTGCGCAAGGAAGACCCCGTCCATTACACGCCCGAGAGTGATTACGGCCCATACTGGTCGATCACCAAATACCACGACATTGTCGCTGTCGACACCGACTACCAGACGTTCTCGTCGGAGCCGGCGATCACCATCTTCGAGCAGAACCAGGGCCAGGGTCCACTGCCGATGTTCATCGCCATGGACCCGCCCAAGCACGACGTGCAGCGCAAAGCCGTGTCGCCAGCCGTCTCACCAATGAACCTGGAGCGTCTTGCTCCCCTCATCCGCGAACGCGCCGCCGGCATTCTCGATGCCCTGCCGGTCGGTGAAACCTTTGACTGGGTCGACAAGGTGTCCATGGAATTGACAGCGATGACGTTGGCGACGCTGTTCAACATGCCCCAGGAAGACCGCCGCAAACTCACCTATTGGTCAGACGTTGTCACCGCCGTCCCGGGGCACGGCCTCATCGATTCGCTTGAACAGAAGATGGCGATCTTCCTGGAATATCACGCCTATTTCACCGGACTGTGGAACCAGCGCGTCAACGCGGAACCCGCCAGCGACCTGATTTCCATGCTGGCCCACAGCCCAGCCACCCGCAACATGGAGCCGCGCGAGTATTTCGGAAACATCGTGCTGCTCACTGTCGGCGGCAACGACACGACGCGCAACACCATCACCGGTTCGATCCTCGCCCTCAACCAGAATCCGGATCAATACAAAAAGCTGCGCGAAAATCCGGCTCTGATCCCCTCGATGGTTTCCGAAACCATTCGCTGGCAGACCCCGCTCGCCCATATGCGCCGTCTGGCCACGCGCGACATCGAGTTCAAGGGCAAGCAGATCCGCAAGGGCGACAAGATCATCATGTGGTACGTCTCGGGCAATCGCGACGAAGAGGTCATCGCCAACCCCAACGCCTACATCATCGACCGTGAACGCCATCGCCAGCATCTGTCTTTCGGCTTCGGCATCCACCGCTGCGTCGGCAACCGCCTGGCCGAGCTGCAACTGACGATCATCTGGGAAGAAATCCTGAAACGCTTCCCCAACATCGAAGTCGTGGGCGAACCAAAGCGTGTCTATTCAACATTCGTGAAAGGTTACGAAAGCCTTCCGGTGATTATCCGCAAGAAGCATTGAGCGGGGTCGCCAAGACTCTCTATTGATAACGGTACTACAACTCATGCTCTGTCCAAATTGCAAAACGCAAAACCCGGCCGGCAAGAAGTTCTGCGGCGATTGCGGCGTGGTGCTGGGCAATCCTTGTCCGAAATGCAGCGCGGACAACCCGGCCGGCAAGGGCTTTTGCGGCGAATGCGGCACGGGGCTGTCGGCATCAACGCCCAAAACTGAAGCGGCTCCGGCAATTCGCGTCAGCGAGACCCCTGCTCCGGAATCGGCCCTGGGCGAGCGAAAGACAGTCACGGCCCTCTTTGCGGACATCAAGGGTTCGACAGAGCTGCAACAGGATCTCGATCCTGAAGACGCGCGGGCGATTATCGATCCGGCGCTGAACCTGATGATCGAGGCCGTGCGCCGCTATGACGGCTATGTCGTGCAGTCGACGGGCGACGGCATCTTTGCCCTGTTCGGCGCACCTGTGGCGCATGAAGATCACCCGCAGCGGGCGCTTTACGCGGCGTTGCGCCTGCAGGAGGAACTGGGGCGTTACTCGGCGAAACTGCGAGAGACCGGCAACGCACCGCTGGAGGCGCGTGTCGGCGTGAATACTGGTGAAGTCGTGGTGCGTCCGATCACCACCGGCGACGGCCACACTGAGTACACACCTATCGGCCACACCGCCAATCTAGCCTCACGCATGCAGACGCTGGCCGCAACCGGTTCGATTGCGATCAGCGAGCAGACGCGCCTGTTATGCGAAGGCTATTTCGCACTCAAGGCGCTGGGTCCGGCGCGGGTCAAGGGCGTCAGCGAACCGGTCAATGTCTATGAGGTGACGGGTCTGGGTCCTCTACGCACGCGGTTACAGCGTTCCGCCGGGCGGGGCTTTTCGAAATTCGTCGGCCGCCAGCGCGAGATTGAGGCGATGAAGTCCGCGGCGGCGCTCGCGCAATCCGGACGCGGACAGATTGTTGCGGCCATCGCCGAGGCGGGCGTCGGCAAGTCGCGCCTGCTGTTCGAATTCAAGGCGACGTCGCAAGCCGGTTGGATGGTGCTTGAGACGTTCTCAGTCTCGCACGGCAAGGCCTCGGCCTATATGCCGCTGATCAACCTCCTCAACAGCTATTTCCGGATCGAGGGCACAGACGACCAGCGCGTGCGGCGCGAGAAGGTCGCGGGCCGACTGTCGATTCTTGACCCGTCGCTCGAAGACGTCCGGCCTTATCTGTTCAGCCTGCTCGGCATCGTCGAGGGCGAAGACCCGCTGGCGCCGATGGATGGACAACTCAAGACGCGGCGCACACTGGAGGCGATCAAGCGCATCCTTCTGCGCGAAAGCCTGAGCCAGCCGCTGATGCTGATCTTCGAGGACCTGCACTGGATCGACGAGGCGACCCAGGCCTTTCTCGACCTGCTCGCGGGCGCGATCGGCACGGCGAGGATTGCTCTGCTGGTCAACTACCGCCCGGAATACTCGCATCAATGGAACAGCAAGACCTATTACACCCAGCTTCGCATCGATCCGCTGGCTGCCGAAAGCGCCGACGAGATGCTGACAGCGCTGCTCGGCGCGGGCGCTGAACTCGCGCCGCTCAGGCGCCTGATCATCGAGCGCACCGAAGGCAACCCGTTCTTCATGGAGGAGACCGTGCTGGCCCTGTTCGAGGATGGCGCGCTGACCCGCAATGGAGCGGTGAAGCTGACCCGGGCGCTGAACCAGCTCAGGATACCGGCAACGGTACAGGCGATCCTGGCCTCGCGCATCGACAAGCTGGAACCGGCGCTCAAGGAACTGCTGCAGACGCTCGCCGTCATCGGCACGTCATTCACGCTCGGTCTGGCGCGCAAGGTGACCGGAAAGCCGGGGCCAGAGCTTGAGCGGATGCTATCCCAACTGCAACTGGGCGAGTTCATCTACGAACAACCTGCTCTCGGCGACATCGCCTATGTCTTCAAGCACGCGCTGACGCACGACGTCACCTATCATTCGGTACTGGCCGAGCGCCGCCGGCCGCTGCATGAGCGGATAGGTGAGGTGCTGGAGTTCCTTCACGCCGGCAGCCTCGACGATCATGTTGCCGAGATTGCGCATCACTTTGGCCGCAGCACGAATGTCGCCAAGGCGGTCGAGTACATGCGCAAGGCCGCGACGCAGGCCGAACAGCGATCGGCCCATGTGGAGGCGATCGCCCATCTGACCAACGCGCTGGGTTCGCTCAAAGCTATGGCGGACGGGCCGCAAAATGTGCGTCTGGAAATCATGCTGCAGGTCGCGCTGGGCGGTTCGATTTCCGCCGCTAGAAGCCCGTCGGCTGACGAGGTCGGAGCCGCGTTCAATCGCGCGCGCGAGCTGTGCGTCGGGCTTGGCGGCGACAACCGGTTATTCCAGATTCTGCTCGGCTTGAGATGGTTCCATGCATTCAGGGGTGATTTGAAAAAAGACTACGAACTTTGCTGTCAGCTTCTTGCTCTTGCCGAGACGGAACGCAGACCTTCGCGCCTGATCTGGGCTCACACGGCCCTGGGCATGGCGCTTAGGGGTCTTGGCCGGTTGAATGAGGCCCGCGAGGCTTTCGAGAAGGCCATCGAAGTGAGCGAAGTTCTTCCACGCCAGACCAGTTTCCCGATTGAAGACCCCAGAACGCTTTGCCTTTGGAATCTGTCCCTTTCGCTGCACGCCCTTGGCTATCCCGATCAGGCTATGAAGCGTTGCGAACAGGCGGTCCAGATGGCCCGGGAGACGGGCAAACCATATGTGCTCACCTCTGCATTGCAGGCTCCAGCCCAACTCCATCATTTTCGTGGCAACACGCGGGAAGCCTACCGGGCCGCCGAGGAGATGACTGCGCTCGGAGAAGAGTGGGGCTTCCAGTTCTTTAGTGCAAACGGTGCCTTTTGGCGCGGCATCGCGTTGGTAGAACTTGGACGCGCCGATGAGGGGTTCTCGCAAATTGAGCGCTCGGCTGCGATCCTTGAGGCAAGTGGTACGACCGGCAGCCGGGGTTGGCGCGCCACAGACCTGGCTGCAGCCTGTTTGCGTGTCGGAGACAGCAAGCGAGGGCTGGAAGTTGTGAAAAACTATCACACATGGAAGGCCGACCATGATTACGTGGATGACGCGCACCTCAGTTTGCTTGAGGGTGAACTGATCCTGCAGCAGGACCCGGGCGCGCAGGCCAAGGCCGGGAGCTGCTTTCGCGACGCGGTCGACATCGCCCGCCGACAGAGCGCGAAGACCTGGGAACTGCGCGCGACAACCGCTTTGGCGCGACTGCTCGACAAACAAGGCAAGCGCACCGAGGCCCGCGCGATGCTTGCCGAAATCCATGGCTGGTTCACCGAAGGCTTCGACACCGCCGATCTGAAAGACGCCAAAGCGCTGCTGGAGGCGCTGGGCTGAAATACAAATTCAGTGATAACTCCGGCATCCGGCTTTTATGGCGCGTAGAGATGAATAGTGCTTCGCTGTAATGACGGGTTGCAAAGAGAAAAAAGCGTCGTCGTTACACCGGCTCAACAGAGGAGAAACGCGAATGCGTGTTCATGTCGTTTTTATCGGTCTCGGTTTGATCTTTCTCGTGATTGGAATGGCGTTCGGGATCTGGATGGGCATCAACCAGGACTTCCAGTTTGCCGGAGCGCATGCCCATTGGAACCTTGTTGGCTTTGTCACGTCGGCGCTTTACGGTTTGATCCATCGCGCCTATCCGAAATTATCTGAGTCCCGCCTGACTTGGCCTCAATGCATCGTCCATGTCGTGGGCGTTCTGATCTTCGCGCCCGGCATCATCCTGGCCGTGTCCGCCGGTGACGACACCGCCGCCATCATCGGCGCACTTCTCATTCTGGCCGCCGCATTGACGTTCATGTTCATCTACTACACCCACGACCACAGCACGACCCCGGACTGACGCGCGCGAAGACGCTACCCCCATTTCCATCATGGCCGGACGTGCCCGTCCTCCCAAGCCCACAGGGCGAAGGGGGGCCTTGGGGCAACCTTGCCAGCTCGCGTTGGCGAGCCAAGCGTCCTCACCCTTCCACCGCGTGGGCTTCTTGGCGAAATCAGTCTTGCGAAAATTACCCTTATAGGGTAGTTTCAAAATCATGGAGAAGCGGACGCCGCATTACGATCTCTCGCGCATCCAAGTTGAAGTCGTGAAACTGGGTGCGGTGGCATTCACCAAGACCGCGTTGGATGGTGGCCGGGACATGGGTCTGACGCTGGTCGAAATGATGGGCGTGGTCGCTTCACTGTCGCGTCGCCGGTTTGTGAAATCGATGACGACTTATGCTGATCATCATGTCTGGCAAGACGTCTATATCGCTCCAACGCCGGTGCTGCGGGATGCCTACATCAAGATTACGCTGCGCGGGTCGGCACCAGTGATCCAGTTCAAGGAGAAGTGAGTATGGCACGAAAATGTTCGAGCTGCGGGGCGCAAACGGGCATGACGCCTTTCAAGGGTGAAAGCGCGGCGGTCAAGCATCGCGGCATGAGCGTCGCCGTCAAAGGGCTCGCCGGTTGGCGCTGCGAAGCCTGCGGCGAAGTCGAGTTCGACCGCTTCAGTGCACGGCGCTACGCGGCGGCAGGTGACGAACTCGTCCTGCGCGCACGCCAACAGCAGAGCAAGGAGATAAAACGCATCCGCTTGAAGCTCGGTTTGAGTCAGGTCGCTGCCGCACGTCTGACCGGCGGCGGGCACAACGCATTCTCGCGCTACGAGCGCGGCGAAGCAGCACCGTTACCGTCTGTCGTCAATCTCTTCCGGCTCTTGGACAAGCATCCGCAATTGCTGCGGGACCTTGGCTGAATTCGCTTACTCAAGTCCGCACTCAACCTACTGCGCCAGTTGCTCGACCTTGCACGTCGAGCCGCCACCCAGCGGTGTTGACCAATCGCAGTTGCTGACCATGCAATACTCGGCCGGCGTGCCGCTGTCGTTGCGCACGAAATAGCGGTAGGAATGCATGCCGCCGTCAGCTTCGCTGAATTTCAGGGGTATGGAGCAAAAGCTTTCATAGCGGCCCTCGCGAAAGCGCACTTCCGTTTGGGCGCAAATCTCATCGTTGCGCAGCGGTGACGCATAGCGCGCCACCGTCACCGACACACCCGTCCACGGCTGACCTGCCGGGGTGTTGGAAATATCAAAAGAGGTGCTGGTGGTGCCGCCGGAATAGTCGTAGCCCAGCTGCGGCTGCGCCCGCACCATCAAAAATCCCGGCTCACGCACCGGCGGCGCCGAACTGGGTGCCGGTACCGTGCTGTACCCGCCCGTGGGATTGGAGTAACCGCCCGTAGCATTCGGGTCATTCGGGTTCTCGACGAACGACACCAGATATTCATGCTCCTGGCCGGGGTTCAAACTGCGCGCCCGGACGCTGGAGCCAAAGAACTGCTTGTCGCAATTTGCCCGTTCCTGCGGCAGCGAAATCGCCGGGCAATTGTCGCAGCCCTGCGTACGCGGCAACAACAGGATCAATCCCATCGCCACAATGATCGCCACCAGCACGACCAACGCATACTCGATAAGCCGCTTTGTCATGATGTCCCCAAAACTTCCATTGCTAGCACTTTCATCTATCCAGGCACCGGCGGCACGGATTGCGGCGGCGCCACTTCATATGCATTAGGCTCGTCCGAGGCGGGCTTTGGAGAGTCCGGCCATTTGACCTCCGGCTTGGGCACAAACAGTGCCACAGCCGCGACAATCACAATGGCAACGACTGCCGCTCCGCCTAGTACCGCCCACGTCTTGCCATCGGCGCGTTTCAGCCCGTCATTCACCGAGACCGGCGTGCTCATCAGCCTGTGTTCGTCTTGTGCCATAATCCAACTTACCATGCCCTGGCCCACAACCCTAGTCGTTGCACCGTGTCCCGGACATCTGAAACAGGGAGTTAAACACCTTGTCCGAGCGCGACGTACATTCGCCGCCATAGCAAACGCATTCACCCTTATCACATTGGATGTTGTTGTTACGCGCCTGGCCTATGGCTCCGGTTTCGAGTTCGATCCCGGCACGTTTGCTGTGAGAAATGGTGTTACCGCTGAGGTCGACGGCCGCACCATAGTTCGCAACGATCCCGCGCCCCGGATGGACAATAGCAACACCCCGCACGGTGCTGCGCGTGCCCGGGCCCAAAACAATACCGTCCGCATAACCGGAAACCGAACCACCATCGATCGTCAACGTAGCACTTGGCATGCTGGGCAGTGACGGCAAGCCGTCGCCTGCCGATGTTCCACCGACGATGATCCCGCTTTTGCCGGGACCCACTTGCATGATTTCGCTCAAATCGCCACGCATCACCTGAACGCCGGTCAGACTGACCGGATAGCGGCCCTGCAAGCCCAACCTGATACCGATAGCGCCGCCTTTAACAACCGTGTTTTGCAGGTTCGCACCGTCGGCATTCAGCAACAGAGTCTGTTCCGCCTTGGCTGCACTGGCAAAGCCGCCACGTGTGAGCGACACCATAACGCCGCGTGCAGCGTTGATCGCCGTTCCGCGCGCCCGCACCGTCGAATCCGTTGCGGCAAACGTGCCGCCGTCCATCCTGATCGCATCGCCTTCCCCATAGGACGCTTGGTTTACTTCGTTGTAATTGAGCTGTCCAAACTGAAGCGTCACGCAGGCTTCGATTTCGATTTTACGAAAAGACACAACCGAACTTGCGTAATGCGGGGCCACGTTCATGCACGTACTGCCGCGTAATACCGCAGGCCGGCCGTAGCTCTCATAGTCCGTTTCAATCAACACGCCCTGATCGATTTGCAAGCCGGAAACATCGCACGGCGCATCAGCATTGACCAGGATGCGGCCGCCTTCCTTCAGATGCTCCAAACCTTCAGAGATCGATGAATATGAATGGTGCCGCGGTGCGCCACAGCTCACCCGGACTGTCGGTCCGTTTCCAGGATTGCCGTTGTCATCTGCGTGGTCGTGATCGTGCTTCCAGGGCTTCTTTTTCTTATGCGGCCCAGATCCACCCGGCTTTTTGCCCTGACAGCAAAAATCGATGTTGGGAAACGAATAGGGATCGGAAGCATTCATCTGCGCTTCCGCTTGCGAGCCGCTATAGGCCGAAGCCGGCAGCACTGCGCCCGGAAGAAAGAGCCCACCCAGCGCCACCATCGCCGTCACAGCGCCAAACACCACGCTAATTTTCAGCTTCATGTCCCTCATCCTCAAGCCTCAATCGTCCTAGCGTTTACGCTATTGAGTGGCACCAGAATTTTCCTGAACCGCACGCTCCCGTTCACGCTTGCACCGGCGTGAACGGCATTCGTCACTTTGCGTCGGCGCTGTTTCCAGAATGCGCAGGAACTCGCCTCGCGCCGGTTCAAATCCGGCAGAAGCCGACCCTTGACGATAGCGCACCGCGCGATCTTCAGACTTCTCGACACCATCCGCGCCTTGCGTATAGAGTTCGGCCAACGCGTACATCGCCTCACCGTCGCCTTGGGCCGCCGCCGCCAGCAACCACTTTTCGGCCCGCACAAAGTCACTGACGACGCCAACGCCTTTGACATACATAATGCCAAGTCCGCGTTGTGCCCTGGCGTAACCACGCACCGCGCCGATCTGAACCAGACGCGTCAACTGCACCGGTGTCAGCTGACCCGTTTGCGGTTCGCCCAGAAAATCCTGATACTTCAGGATCGCACGGGAAAACTCCTGCGCACCTTCGCCGCGCAGCAAACCCAGAAACCGCAACATGTCGCGGCGGATCGAATGAGGAATAAGACGCTCGCCCATGGCCAGCGCCTGAGCCCGTTTCGAATTGATCGAGCACTCGTCGCTATGCACGAGGCCCGAAGGCGTTTCGCCGCGATAACGGGTTTCAGCGGCGTAGAACTCAAACGGCGCCAGCCAGCGTTGCGCTTTTGCTTTTGCCAGAATATCCGCAGCCTGTGGCTTCTGATCGCTGCTGCCGTAGTCGCCCGGCCAGTTCTTCAAAGCCTCGATATAGACTTTGGCGATCGGGTGCCCCGCCCTGTCCGCAAGTTGATAAAAGACCATCGCTTCGATCACGCTGTTTGCAAACACCGACGAAGTGCTGTCGGTGCCCGATCCATATCTCGAGCACGTGCCAAGCGTCATCCAGCCCAGCCAATCGCTGCTGGCGCACAACTTGCTACCCCAGAAGTCGACACCAAAGCGGGTGCCCGTTCCCGTTGATCCAGGATATCCACCCGGTACGCTCGATCCGCCCGGTGCCGGTGAATAAGGTGAGTTCGCAGGCATCGGCCGTATGGGTCCGGCGCCCGTGCGGCGGAACTGGCGGACAAAATAAGGCTCGTTGTTGATGCCGACCAGTGGCCCGCTCGTACCTTGATGGCGCTGCGCGATAAAAGGATCCTGCATCTGACCCAGCAAAATGAATCCATCGCCGCCCCGGCAGGCTTCGATATAGGTCACCCGGTTACGCACATCGATGCGCTCGTCCTGCAACAGGTTGCGATAGATTGCCTTGGCATCGGCGTCAGCATTCGCCAGCCGTGTCACCACCGCATCGGCTGCGGGGTCCAGATGAAAATGATCGAAGATGCCTGAATTGCGTCCGGCAAGAAAATACCAGACGAAGGCTTCAACCGGATCGTAATAGCCTTTATCGTCTTCGCGCTTTGCCGAATATATGTCCCCGAGTTTCACTTGCGCGAAGAAATCGTTGTCCTGCCAGGCCGCACGGCGGCACAGGCGAATGGCTTCATCCTTGCGCCCCAGCTGATAAGCCCGCTCGCATTCTGCAACATCGGCTTTTGCGGGAAAGAACGCAGCGGCCGAGCACAGGCTGAGTGCTGCGATCAACATGCGTCTGAAGACGCTCAAAGGACGATGGCCCGGCTTCGAACTGTTCTTATGCTGTGCGGCGCGATGCAATTGCATGTGTCCCCTACCTAACTCGTAACTATTGAGCGACAGACATCAAACATGAGTCAAGCGCTACAGAGGACAAAATCGTGATGGAGTCTAGGCGTTACGCCAAATTGCGTACACACCACTTGAACTGGACCAACTTCAACGCGCGCACGCACAACTGGCACCTGATGGTGCGCATAAACACCCCGGGTTGAACCCGTTGCAATTTGTAGTCGCACGCTTTTTCGCTTAACTAAGAAATCCCATAGCGTGCAATGCTGGATTCGCGAATGCGGGGAATGCGAGGTGTGGTTGTGACTCTCGAAGTCGATGTCTTTTGGTCTTTCCGCTCGCCATACTCCTATTTGGCGACTCCAAAAATGATTGCACTTGAGCGCCAGTGGCAGCTGAAGTTCAACATTCGCCCGGTCTATCCGATAGCGATTCGCCTGGACGGCTGGTTCAAGAATGCCAATCCAATGTGGTTGCCCTATCTTGTCAAAGACGTGATGCGCGAAGCCGGGCGCCACAAGATTCCCTTCATGTGGCCACGCCCCGATCCCATTGTCATGGATCACGCAACAGGTGAAGTTTCAAAGACCCAGCCCCACATTCACAGGCTCACGCGATTGGGTGCTGCCGCCGCTGAACGCGGACATGGCCTCGCGTTTATTTATGAGGTTTCATCTACACTTTACGGTGGCCGCATCCAGAATTGGCACGAAGGAAATCATCTGAAAGAAGCATCCGCACGCGCCGGCATTGATCTCGACACACTCGAATCAGCCATCGAAAAAGATCCTGACCATTTTGAATCAATCATCGCAGCCAACGAAGTAGCCCACCGTAAATCTGGCCACTGGGGCGTTCCCACCTTCGCATTCGAAGGCGAAGCCTTTTTCGGCCAGGACCGCATTGACGCATTACTCTGGCGCCTGGAACTGAACGGACTGAAAAGCCGCGTCTAACCCCAAAGATTTCGCTTGAGCAAAACCTGCTTGAGCACCGCGGGCCGGTCGGTCATTAGTCCATGCACACCCAGATCAATAAGACGGTTCATCTCCGCCTCGTCATCAATCGTCCAAACGTGAACCTGCAATTGGCGTTTTTCCGCCGCTTCAACAAAACGCCGCGTCACCACCGTGACAGCGCCCGACTTCACCGGAACTTGCGCGCAACCTTCCGGCCAATGGCGCACAGGCAATCCCATAGAAGCCGATTTCAGCTTCAATACGCCTGAGGGCCCCAGCGACGTACAAATGCGCCCGTCAAAAGCATCCTGCACCTGGCGAATACGTTTGCCCGAAAATGACCCGACGCAGACCCGATCCTGCGCCCCCAGGCGCTTTATCAGGGCAATCAGTGGCGTCACCGCCTGATCGTGCTTGGGGTCAATATTGATCCGCACCTCGGGAAAGCGCGCAAACAAATCCTCCAGCAACGGAATGGGCTCCACGCCGCCGATGCGCGCGGATTTCAGCACCTCCCAACCCACTTCTTCGACTTTCCCCTTGGACATCGTCACCCGGTCGAGTCTGTCGTCGTGAAACGACACCAGAACCCCGTCGCTGGTCGCATAGGCGTCGGTTTCAATATAGCGATAGCCAAGCCCCACCGCATACTCGAACGCCTTCATCGTGTTCTCCGGCGCCTCCAGGGCACCGCCGCGATGGGCGAACGCCAACAAACCGGAATGTTCGAGGAACGCATATTTGGCGGGACGGGACATGGAGTTCTCAACAAAGTGAGCGCGTGAACGGAGCATCCAGTCTGGTATATGCCGCGCGCGCAATCTAGTCTGTGTCCAACGTCATTCCGGGGGATAAGCCAATGCACCACCTGCAGCGCCGCTCTTTCTTGATGCTCTCAACCGCCGCTGCCGCACTCAGCCTCACCGGCTGCGTCGATGATCTGGTCGAGACCGCAATCGAGGTCACGCCATCCAGCACCGAAGACGCCCGCCTATTGGCATTCTTCTCGAAAAGCTTTACCCGCGACTTCGAAGAGTCTCCCGAGTTCATGACCGCCCTCGGTGTCAAGCGGCGCTACGGCGAGTGGGACGACTATTCCGAGACCTACGCCGACCACCGCTATCGCAACACTGTCGCCGACACCGAATTCATGCGCACCAGGATCGACCGCGGCGCGCTCACCGCGCCGATGCAGGTCTCGTACGACATTTTCCTGTTTCGCAACGAATTGGGCATCGCCAACTATCCCTTCCGCTATCACAACTACGACGTTTCGCATTTTGGCGGGCCGCATCAGAATGTGCCAAGCCTGCTGATCAACCGGCATCGCATCGACGACGAAGCCGACGCCCAAGCCTATGTCGCGCGCCTCTCGGCGACCGGCACATTGATGGATCAGACCATTGCCAATATGCGCACAGCCCAGTCAAAGGGCCTGACACTGCCAAAGTTTTCCTACCGCTTGATGTTTGACGACGCCAAGCAAGTCCTCACCGGAGCCCCGTTCGCAGGGCCCGGCGAAAACAACATCTTCTCCGACTTCAAGTCCAAAGTCGCCAAACTGAAAATCACCGATGATCAAAAGAGCAAACTCATCGCAGCTGCAGAAAAAGCACTGACACAGCACCTGAAACCGGCCTACGAAAACTTTCTGACAGCAGTCGATGCCATAGGGAAATCGGTCAAAGCGGACCATGGCGTCGGCGCTCTTCCCAATGGCATTGCTTTCTATGACGAACGCACCGCCGCCCATACCACGCTCAAGATCCCTGCAGCCGAAATCCACAAACTTGGTCTGTCCGAAGTCGCGCGACTGTCGTCGGAAATGGAACAACAGAAAAAGAAAATGGGCTTTCGCGGTTCGCTCAGGTCTTTCTACGCCGATCTGCGCACCAACAAAAAATATCTCTACCCGTCGACAGACCAAGGCCGCGCCGATTACCTCGCCCGCGCACTAGACCTTCAACGCCAAGCCTACGCAGCCTTGCCGTCCACATTCGGAACGCTGCCCAAGGCCGGTGTCGAGGTCAAGCGCATGGAGTCGTTCCTCGAAAGCGGCCAGACCATCGCCTTCTACAATTCCCCAACGCCCGATGGCTCAAGACCCGGTTACGTCTTCTACAATCTGGCTTCGATGGAAGCCCTGCCCAAATGGCAGATGGCGGCACTTGCCTTTCACGAAGGCATTCCCGGCCACCACCTGCAAATCTCCATCGCCCGCGAAACCACGAACATACCCGAGTTCCGCAAATATACCGGCTTCACCGCGTACGTCGAAGGCTGGGCGCTCTACACGGAATCTCTGTCCAAAGACATGGGACTCTACAAGGACACGCTCGACGAAGTCGGCCGCATCACGATGGAACTCTGGCGCGCCTGCCGTCTTGTTGTCGACACCGGCATCCACACCAAAGGCTGGAGCCGCAAACAAAGCGTCGATTACTTCCTGGCCAACACCGCCCTGACCCGCGAAAATATCGTCCGCGAAATTGACCGCTATTTTGTCTACCCGGGTCAAGCCTGCGCCTATCAGATCGGCAAGAACAAGATCCTGGAATTGCGCGAACGCGCCAAGTCCGAACTGGGTGCAAAATTCGATATCCGCAAGTATCACGATACGGTGTTGGAAAACGGCGCCGTCCCGCT
>VFKO01000544.1 GCA_009885515.1 Rhodobiaceae bacterium
TCCGTGTAAGGAACAAAAGTGGCCAGGAAGGCAACATGAGCCAGGAGAAAACTTGCCAGCCCCCAGACAAAAAACCGCTCTTGATTTTTCAGTGCCAGCAACAAATCTCCAAGAGCCGATAACGCCAACGCCAACGAGAGAACGGCCAGTCCCGTAACATGGGTTCCCGGCACTCCGGCATAGGTCAGCGGCAGAAAAGCCAGCACACCGATTGTCAAGGTCTTCAGACCTGCCCGCATTGGTGAAGGCGGTCCCGAAACAAACGCGAGGTAAATCACCGATGCCGCCAATGACAGCGCCGCCAGCGAAATCCGCAGCAGATCGTTTTCAAACATGGTTTCCCCTGTCAAATGCCGGGAGCCAGTCATACACGTCCAGCGCTTCCGGCCACACCGGGCATTGTGCCCACTTCCCCCCGGCCGCCGATCAATGTGAAAAGACGCGATGGCCGCACCTCTGATCCAACTGCAAGACATTCACCTGACCTTTGGCGGCGCTCCCCTGCTTCAGGGGACCGAACTGATGGTCAGCGAAGGCGATAGGCTGTGCCTCGTCGGGCGTAACGGTTCTGGCAAGTCGACGTTGCTCAAAATCGCTGCCGGTTTCGTCGAGGCAGACCGCGGCACCCGGGCCGTGGCACCCTCGGCCACCATCCGCTATCTCCCTCAGGAACCCGACCTTAGCGGCTACGAAACAACGCTTGCCTTCGTCGAAGCTGGTCTGGCCCCCGGCGACGATCCCTACCGTGCCCGCTACCTGCTCGACTGCCTCAGCCTGACCGGAGCGGAACCCACGAACCAGCTTTCGGGCGGCGAAGCGAGGCGCGCGGCCATGGCACGGGTGCTCGCCCCTTCGCCGGACATACTTCTGCTCGACGAGCCAACCAATCACCTCGACCTGCCCGCCATCGAATGGCTTGAGAGCGAGTTGAACTCTCTGCGTTCAGCGATGGTTTTGATCAGCCATGACCGGCGCTTTCTGGATCGCCTGTCGCGCGCAACCGTGTGGCTGGACCGGGGAACGACACGCCGTCTTGAACAGGGTTTCAGCGCCTTTGAACTCTGGCGCGACACAATCCTCGAACAGGAAGAACTCGAGCGCCACAAACTCGACCGCCGCATCGCCATGGAGGAAGACTGGGTCCGCTACGGTGTCACCGCCAGACGCAAACGCAACCAGGGGCGCATGGCGCGTCTCGGCGATTTGCGAACACAGCGTCGCGAACAACGGCGGGCAACCGCAAATGTCCGCTTGGCCGCAAGCGAAGGTGAAACGTCGGGCACCTGTGTCATCGAAGCCAGGAAAATCTCGAAGGCCTTTGACGCCCTTCAGGTTGTGACGGATTTCTCGATCCGCATCATGCGCGGGGATCGCGTGGGCATCGTCGGCCAAAACGGAGCAGGCAAGACCACCCTGATCAATCTCTTGACCGGCCGCATGGCACCCGGCAGTGGCGAGATAAAAATAGGTGCGAACGTCGCTATGCATATGCTCGACCAGCGGCGCGAAGTGCTGGCGTTTGACACCACTGTCAAAGACTTCCTGACCGGCGGCAACTCCGACACGCTCAGCGTCAACGGTGTCGTGCGTCACTACGCTTCGTACATGAAAGATTTTCTCTTTACCCCAGACCAGGCCCGCACGCCGGTGCGCGTGTTGTCTGGCGGAGAACGCGGCCGCTTGGTTCTGGCCAAAGCCCTGGCGACACCGTCAAACCTTTTGGTTCTGGACGAACCGACCAACGACCTCGACCTCGAAACCCTCGATCTCCTGCAGGAAATGCTCGCCGAGTATCCCGGCACCGTTTTGCTCGTCAGCCATGATCGTGATTTTCTGGATCGTGTCGCCACCTCGGTCCTGATGGCTGAAGGCAATGGGCGCTTTGCCGAATATGCGGGCGGTTACAGTGACATGGTGGCCCAGCGCGGACAGGGCGTGACGGCCAAGCCCAGGGAAACTCTTCGTAAATCCGCGGCAGCAGCAAAACCATCCGCAGCGCCAGCCGAACGCCGCAAATTGACCTTCAAAGACAAACACGCTCTCGAAACCCTACCTGCACGCATCGAAACGCTTCACGACGAAATCAAACTGTTGCGAAACCAGCTCGCCGACGAAAATTTCTTCGCCCGGGATCAAAAAGCCTTCGCCGGCGGCGCCGCAAAACTCGCCGAACGCGAAGCAAGTCTCTCCACTGCCGAAGAACGCTGGCTCGAACTCGAACTACTACGCGAAGCGATCGAGAGCTAGGCCGCCAACCGCAGATAAAAGAATCTCACGCGAAGCCGTTAAGAACGCGAAGAAGAGGCAAGGCAGACGCTTCACTGGTTTCATTCTTCTTCGCGCTCTTAGCGGCTTCGCGTGAACCATTTTTCACTTACTCGGATGGCGGCGCCGGTGGCACAGGTGGCACAGGCGGCAGGCCTGGAATGGGCGGCAAGGGCGGCATCGGCAGTTGCGCCTCCTCTTTGCTCAATGCGCCGTCGTCGTTCTTGTCGAGCTCTGCGAAATGCTTTTCGGCGCGGTCCAGAAATTCTCTGCGCGTAACCTTTCCGTCTTTGTTGGTATCGGCATTGCCGTGCTCAACTCGCCGCACGACGACGACATGCTTCTCGCCACCTTTGCCATCTTTGAACACCCGGACATTGACGTCCTCGCCGGGTCCACCGCCCACATTGTCTTCAGTATCCATCTGCCAATTTTGTTCAGCCCCCGCGCCGCTCGTGCAGACACAAGTTTCCTTACGCTCGACGCGCGTCTCCCCGGCCGAAGCCGCCTGAGCCAACACCAGAGCGGCTACCATTAATGTGCAAATCCCGGTTTTCATCGTTACCCCTTGTCAAATGCGATCGAATCAATCGCGGCCCCAAGTACTCTCAAATTTATGTCGCGGGCATTTGTCTGTGTAGGTTACCTGACAAACTTTGGCACAAATGACGCCTGCTTCCTCTTGGCCCAGCGCGGCAAGCCGCTAGTATAATCCACTATGACCGACGCGGCACCCCACATTCTTCTCGTTGACGATCACCGCGATATTCGCGACGCGTTGAGCCGCTACTTGCAAGAGAATGGGCTGAAGGTCACCCTCGCCGAGTCAGCCGCCTCCGCTAGGCGCGTCCTCAGCCAACGTGAAATCGACTTGATTATTCTCGACATCATGATGCCCGGCGAAGACGGCCTCAGTCTTTGCCGCAGCGTCAGGGAACATCGCAAAACGCCCGTCATACTCTTGAGCGCCCGTGCCGAGGAACTCGACAAGATCGTGGGGCTCGAAGTCGGCGCCGATGATTACGTGACCAAACCGTTTAGCCCACGCGAACTCCTCGCACGTATCCACGCAGTACTGCGGCGCACGAACGAACTCCCCCCCGGCCAGCGCCCGCGCACGGGGGGGCGTGTGCGCTTCGGCGCCTGGATCCTGCACGGACCCGAACGCCAAATGGTCGACCGCGACGGGGTTGTGGTTTCACTCAGCACAACGGAATACGCGTTGCTTGCGACATTCCTCGAACACCCCAACATCGTGCTAACCCGCGACCAACTACTGGAAAAAGTGAAAGGACGCGGCGCCGACGAAGTCTTCGACCGCAGCATCGACACCCAGATCAGCCGCCTGCGCCGCAAACTCGAAGAGGACCCGCGCAACCCCAAACTCATCAAGACATCCTGGGGCGCGGGATACCTATTTGCAGCCA
>VFKO01000269.1 GCA_009885515.1 Rhodobiaceae bacterium
ACGCTCGTCGATCAATTGCTGAAGCAAAGCGGAACGTTTCGCGAGAATCAGCAGGTGATGGAACGCGCCATGGACTCCAACGAGCTTGAGCGCGAGCGCGGGATCACGATCCTGGCCAAGTGCACGAGTGTCGAATGGCGCGGCACGCGGATCAACATCATCGACACGCCGGGCCACGCCGATTTCGGCGGCGAGGTTGAGCGGATATTGTCGATGGTCGATGGTGTTGTGTTGCTCGTCGATGCCGCTGAAGGTGCAATGCCGCAAACGAAGTTCGTTCTGTCCAAGGCGCTGAAGCTGGGCTTGAAGCCCATTGTCGTCGTCAACAAAATCGACCGGCAGGACGCGCGCGCCCACGAAATTCACACCGACGTATTCGATCTGTTTGCGGTGCTTGACGCCACCGACGAGCAGCTCGATTTCCCGACGCTGTATGCCAGCGGACGCTCAGGCTGGGCGGTGCGCGATCTGGAGAATGACGAACGCAAAGACCTGACGCCGCTGTTCGAGACGATCATCAGCTATGTCAAGCCACCGACGATTGCCTCCAAGGCCAGTGCCGACTATCCGTTTTCGATGCTGGTGCGCGTCATCGCGTCGGACCCTTATCTGGGCCGTATCCTCACGGGGCGGATCGAGTCTGGCGTGGTTAGTGCCAATCGTCCAATCAAGGCCCTGTCGCGTGACGGGGAAATGATTGAACGCGGACGCATTACCAAGGTGCTGGCGTTTCGTGGTCTCAACCGCGTTCCGGTCGACGAAGCCGGGGCCGGTGACATCGTGGCGATTGCGGGCCTGACGATTGCGGGCGTGGCCGATACGCTGTGCGATGCTGAGGTTTTGCTTCCGATTCCGGCCAATCCGATTGATCCGCCGACGATTGCCATCACGCTTGGCATCAACGATTCGCCGTATGCAGGGCGTGAAGGCCAAAAGGTTCAAAGCCGCGTCATTCGCGAGCGCCTGTTCCGGGAAGCGGAAGGCAATGTCGCGATCAAAGTGCGCGAAACCGAAAACGCCGATGCTTTTGAAGTGGCAGGACGCGGCGAACTACAGCTCGGTGTATTGATCGAAACAATGCGGCGCGAAGGGTTTGAGCTGTCGATCTCGCGGCCGCGGGTTTTGTTTCGCGATGGACCCAAAGGCGAGAAGCTCGAGCCGATTGAAGAGTGCACGATTGACGTTGATGACGCCTATTCCGGTGTCGTGATCGAAGCGATGAGCCAGCGCAAGGCCGAGATGACGGATATGCGTCCGTCAGGCGGCGGCAAGACGCGCCTGACGTTCTTTGCGCCATCGCGCGGCTTGATCGGCTATCACGGGCAGTTCCTGACCGATACGCGAGGCACCGGTATCATGAACCGCGTGTTCCATGAATTCGGGCCGCATCGCGGCGTGATCGAGGGACGCAGGGCTGGCGTTCTGATCTCGGATCGCGACGGAGAAGCGGCGTCTTATGCGCTGTGGTTCCTGGAAGAACGCGGCTTCATGTTCATTGAAGGCGGAACGAAGGTCTATCAGGGCATGATCATCGGCGAGCACAGCCGTGACAACGACCTTGACGTCAATGCGTTGCGCTCCAAGCAATTGACGAACTTCCGGACGACCGCCAAAGACGAAGCGGTGCGCTTAACGCCGCCCAAGCTGCTGACGCTGGAACAGGCCATCGCTTATATCGGCGATGACGAGCTGGTTGAGGTGACCCCGAAATCCATCCGGCTGCGAAAACGCTGGCTCGACCCCAACGACCGGAAGAGATACGCACGCGCTTCGGGGAATGAGGGTTAGCGTCACTTCTGCAACGGTGTGTGTATAAATTGGCACGTTGCGCGGAATTTCCCTCAACTCAGTCACTGAGCTGTGACCAATAACCTATTGCAAAGACTACCATTTCAAGGCACGGTGGCGACTGCATTGAAACGCCAACTTAAAGTTGCAAGCCTTGCTATTTGGCTGCGAGTTGGTCAGTTTTGAATGAGTTTGGGGACTGTTCAGTTTTTGGGGGGACTACGTGAAGAACCCGGTCGATTTACACATCGGCCAGCGTGTGCGACATCGCCGCTGGTTACTAGGAATGACTCAACAGCAACTTGCCCTTGCGGTCGGTATTCGCTTTCAACAAATTCAAAAATATGAGAGCGGTGCGAACCGGATTTCGGCTTCAAGGCTGTGGGATCTTGCCCGTGCCCTGGATATGCCGGTGTCGTTTTTCTTCGAAGGCTTGGCGCCTATCAAGGATGGCGATGTTGGCGAGAGCGCCGGAGACGGCGTGATGCAGAACAAAGAGACCATGGATCTCATCCGCGCCTATTACGGGCTGGAAGAGGGACCCCGGCGGCGGTTGCTTGACCTTGCCAAGGCACTGAGTGCGAGTAACAACAACACAGTGCAGCGCGCCGAGGCGCCACAGGCGCAAGCCAAAGTTTGATTGACATTTGACGTCGCGGCCCGTGACTCTCGCATATGGCCGCGACGCTTTCCCTTTCCGAAATCGAAAACCTGAAGAAATTTGCGGAAGATCTTGCCGATCTGTCGGGCAAGACCATCTTGCCGTTTTTTCGCCAACCGATCCCGGTGGACAACAAGTTGGGCGCTGCCGGTTTCGATCCGGTGACTGCGGCTGACCGCGACGCCGAGACATTCATGCGGGCGCTGATCGCCAAGCACTTTCCCACGCACGGCATTTTGGGCGAAGAGCACGGCCACAGGCCCGGGTCTGCGGGTCTTACCTGGGTGCTTGATCCGATCGACGGCACGCGCGCCTTTGTCTGTGGCATGGCGCAATGGGGGACGTTGATCGCGCTCAATGACGGCGGGCGCCCGGTCATCGGGGTGCTGGATCAGCCCTTTCTGCGTGAGCGGTGGGTCGCGGCCAATGGGCAAACGATTTTTCGACGAGAAGGTGAACCATCAACAGTTTTGAAAACGCGGGAGTGTCCGGAGATTGCGAACGCCGTGTTGTCGACGACTTCACCAGTTGGCTATTTTACGGCGGCCGAGCAGCATGCGTTTTGGTCGGTTTCGGGCCGGGCGAAGCTGACCCGGTTCGGTGGCGATTGTTATGCTTATGGTTTACTAGCGATGGGCTTCATCGACGTGATCATCGAAGCCAGCCTCAAGGCCTGGGACATTCAGGCGCTGATTCCGATCATTGAAAATGCCGGGGGCGTGGTGACGGATTGGGCCGGACAATCTGCGGTCGAAGGCGGGCGCGTTGTGGCTTGCGGCGATGCCAGGCTTCACGCCG
>VFKO01000475.1 GCA_009885515.1 Rhodobiaceae bacterium
ACCAGTTGCGGCAAGTCGTTTAGCAGCCTCTCGACGGAATTCGTTTGCGTCAGTTCAAACGTCTGCGATCCGATCGTTGTGACCGGGCTCGTGGTACTATAGTCCCGCTTTCGCAAGCGCGAACCTGTCACCGTAACTTTTTCGACAGTGGGCTCTTCTGCTGCCGGTGCAGCGTCTTGTGCAAACCCGGGTGAAATGCCCGCAACGGCAAAGGCTGCCCCTGCCAACAATCTGCTGCGAAAACTTCGGCACAAAATGTGGTTCTGCACGAAACAAGTCCCTCTAAACTGCAACGGCCAAGCGGCGCGGCTGGAAGGTCGAGCGAACGCATCGAACGAAACTCCTGACCGCTATAGGCAAGGATTCGTTCAATATGGTGAACAATTCGTTTATGAAAACTCCTGCTATCGGCGAGGTCAGCCGGCTCGGGGGCTTCGTTCAAACACAGCGCCGGCCGCTGGGTGCTGCGCCGCAATGCACTCGATCATTCTCACGCCTTTGCGGATCTCTTCGCTGTTCCGAGCGCTGGATTCAGCCAGCTTTTGCGCCCGCACCTGAGGTGAGTAGTCATGCTGCGGCGCCTTCGAATAGCGCGTGAGGGCATCGCTATTTTCGAGTAGAGCAAGGGTCTGGTCGTCGTGTGGCAGTTCAAAATGTCTTAACAACAGGCGCAACACGCCTCGAAAATTCCCTAGCAGATGATCAAAGTCGGCGGCGATCACGCGTTCGGGTGCGGCCGCCAACGCCAGATGCTGGCCCCAACTTTCCACCAACCAGCCCATCGCCGCGAGCTGCCCGGGCGACATCAAATAAAGCGGCGTCTGCAAATTTACTCCGAGCACAGCCAAGCGCCGGATGCGCTCTTGCGCGTGTCCTCTCAGATCGCCCAGCGTCCCCGGATTGGCCAGAAGAGTCGCTAGATAGGTCTCAATTCCAACATTCAGACACAGCGCCCGCGACCGCGCAGAATTCTGCAGGATCACCGGTGCCAAACGGCCGACGCTACTGGTGGCCTTGACGATCACCATGCGGGTCCCCGCAAATCCACGCCCCCACAACCGCAAAGAGACATCCAGAATTTTGTCCAGGGCTTGAGGACTCAAAAAAGACTCCGGCCTGGTCACCTCATCATGTGCATCGGCAATTTGGCGAAGCACAAACGGCTCGCGCAGCGAGAATACGCCATCAATGGCCTCCAACAGTCGGCTCACCAGCGTGGAGCCAACATGGCCAGTGTGAAAAATAAAGTGCACCGGATGTCCCGGCTCAAGCTGTTCGGTCCGGTCGACCAGTGTCTTCAGCCCAACCCATTGCCGGGGCATGGCGTCAGAAAGCATCCGGTCGTCCAGGAAACTTGCGGCGCGAAACTCATCCTCGCGCACCCCGACAAGCAGAGCGGCGCTGCGCACCAGATCGAGCTTTTGCACAAAAACATCTGGGGTAGCTGTCAGGCGTGACAACAAATCTTGGGCAGGCTCACGGAGTTTCGCTGCTCGGATCATGCTAATCAGCCAACAATTGTTTGAACCGGGCGTACCCGATGAATGCACGAATCGCAACTTTTTATTGCAGCCGTAAGATCAAGGCGTATGCTGGCCGCACAACAGCTGCAGCACAGGAGGGTTTCCATGCGATCACTCATTATACTCGCGGGCATTCTGGTGGCGGGCGCCACGTTGGCCTTAAGCGCAACAAATCCCATAGCAGATGCATCGGCACAAACCTGCCTGAGAGTGCGCGATCTGGGAAATTTGACACCCATCGATGACAGAACGCTGAAGGCGACATCGCGCGGACAGGGCAATTTCATCGTCAAGCTGCGCCATGCCTGCAGGGATTTTCGTCAAATCGGAAACTACTACAGCCTGCGCATCCTCAGTAACCAGGAATGCTTCGACGGCGATGATGTTCTCCAGTTCCGCTATGGCGGTGTCTGCTTCATCGAAAGCGTAACTCCGGCACCGAAGTAAAGCCCACCATCGTCTGCAGCGCCTAGCGGCGCGCAGCCACTTCCCCCGCAAGCGGAGGAAGACAGAAACTCTGGTGTCTGCCCCCGCTTGCGGGGGAAGTCCCTGCGCAGCTCTTGTGGCTCGCAGGGGATGGGGGACTTTCTCACTTCCTATTCACATCCATCCAGCGCGTGCGATTGACACCGCGCGGATTATTCACCCAGTCCACCACGTGCGGTTTCACCAGCGGCCTGACAAACTGGAAGCAGCTGGGCGCCACCGCGACGTCATAGAGCAAATGTCCTGCCGCCTGGCCCAGGTACTTGCCGCGGATCACCGCGTCTTTTTCATTCTCGGCCTGCGCCATCAATTTGTCGAACGCCGGACTTTTGTATCCCGGATAGTTCAGACCCACATTCGAGCTCTGGAACAAGAACAGCACGCTCTGCGCGTCATTGTAATCGAAAATCCACCCAGCCTCAGCAATCTGGAAATTGCCCGTCTTCAACAGATCGTAGTGGATAGCGAAATCCTTGGCCTGCAATTCCACTTGTACACCCACCATCTTCCACATCGCCTGCAGCGCAATCGCATAACGGCGCGTGTCGGGCCGGTTGAGGAAATTGTAAGTTACCTTGAGCGGATTGCCCGGACCATAGCCGGCAGCCGCCAGCAACTGCTTGGCCTCCGCGCGGCGTTGCTCCATCGTTTTTCCAAACCATGGAACCTTCGCTCCGTGGTCGACATTCGCGGTACCTGGAGGAATGACCGAGTTCGCTTCCGCGCCATAAGCGCCAAAATAAACATCGCGTTGGACAGTAATGCGGTCGATGGCCTCGCCAAGCGCCACCCGCACGCGCCGGTCGGCCAGCGGGCCGCTACGCATATTGAA
>VFKO01000376.1 GCA_009885515.1 Rhodobiaceae bacterium
CGCGATGCGCTGCTGGAGCTCGCCTTTCGCGGCGGGTTTCCTGAAGCCGCCAGACTGTCGGGCAGTGCCCGGCGGCAATGGCATCTCGACTATATCGACGCCCTTATCGAAAGCGATATCAGGGACATATCGCGGATACAGCGCAAGGATGCACTGCACGACCTGGTTGGTGTGCTGGCCGCGTGGTCGGGAAAATTCATGGATGTCAGCGCGATCGGATCGGGACTTTCAATCCGCCGGCCGACGCTGGAATCCTACATCAATGCACTTGAAGCCATGTTTGTCGTCGAACGCCTGTTGCCCTGGACGCGCACGGACTATGAGCGTGTATCCCGGTTGAAAAAGCTGTTCATGGCCGACAGTGGCCTGATGGCGTCGGTCCTGCGCTGGCAGTTTGACCAGGTCCGCTTTGACCCGGACCGCAGCGGCAAACTGATCGAGACATTCGCCTTCAACGAGATTGCGGCACAGATCGATGCAGCAAGCGGGGACATGACGCTGTTCCACTATCGCGACCGCGAGAAACGTGAAATCGACTTCATTGTGCTGCGTGATGACGGTTCACTGCTCGGCATTGAGATCAAGGCGGGCTCGTCTGTTGGCGCCTCTGACTTCAAGCACCTGAAATGGTTCAAGGGTCAGCATCCGAACCGCGCCTTTACAGGGGTCGTGCTTTACTCCGGCACCGAAACGCTTGCCTTCGGCGAGGGATTCCGGGCGGTGCCATTCGCCTCGATGTGGACGGCGTAGGAGACCAGCTCACGCGCCCACTTCTTTCTGCAACCGAGCAATCTGCAACGGTGCGCCCAGCTCGCTGTATGATTTCAAGGCCTTATCGAAGGCTTGTCTGGCTGATGAGGCGTCACCGCGCAATTGCGCAAGGCGTCCTCGACATTCGTGCAATTCGGCCTGGAATGCCAATGCACCGGTTTCGTCAATCAGCGCCTGCGCAGAGGTCAAGGCCGCGTCGGTGCGCGCAAGGGCTGCCTCATCCGCTCGGCGCAGCAGGACATTTGCGAGAGCGAGATAGCCGCGCACCTCGTCACATCTTGAGTGCTGCGCCCGCGAAACGGTGATCGCCAATTGCGCTTCCTCTTCCGCTTGAACCAGATCTCCCAGCCCAAGAAACGCATCGCTGAGCTCTGCACGAACCATTCCCTCGACCATGCGATTGTTACCACCGGCGGCAGCATCCACGACCTCTTGCAGTACACGCAAAGCGTCGCTCCACTCGGCGTTAAGCCGATGCGCTGTCCCAAGTGCACGCAGGCCAATAAAGCGTGCTTGCGGTGTCGCAGATTTCTCACCCATCTCAATCGCGCGGCGGGCGTGCTCTCGCGCTGAAGCAGCATCGGCACGCCAGATGTCAACCTCGATACGCGCCATCTGGAGCCATGTGAGCACTTCGAAATCGTCATGCGCCCGCGCCAATTGTTCCGCTCGTTCCGTCGCTTCCACGGCTTCGTTGAATCGGCCGAGCCGAGCCAACATCCATGCCTGAGAATGCAAAATACCTAGGAACGGGCTATAGCCTGTAAATTCGAGACCCAACACGGGATCCGCCGGAAACCGCTCGCATGTCTCGACGGCGGACTCGATGCCTTCGGCGAGACGGCCAGCAAATAAGCAACCATATCCGAGAAAGGCTCGTTGTGCGATCTGCAATCCCCGGTCGTCGGTTTGATCGGCGAGCCGCGTCGCTTCGCGGCTGTATCTCACATATTCGTCCGAGTAGCCGGCCACGAGGCCGAGCACGCAGGCATAATTTCCATTCAACGCCGCCAACGCTTGCACGTCCTTGCTCTCTTCGGCCAGCTGGCAACCTTCCTCGAAGGCGCGCGTGGCTTCATCGATTGGCATTACGAGCCGCCAGCCAATACCAAGTACGCCCCGGCACGCGTGTACGCCGAGCGGCAATGTTTCGCTGTCATGGGCAAGCGTTCGCACCAGGCTGCGCACGCGCTGCCAATGCCGCAGACTTTCGGCCGCGTTGGTGATGCCCGCCCATTCGGCCGCGCGCTTGTGCCAGCGCGCGGCGATGAGCGCCTCGCCTGCTTCCTCCCAGTGATGCGCCAACAACGCCGCGCTCTCCTCCGGTCTGCCGGCATTTGCTTGTTCAATGGCGCGCGCCACAGCGGCATGCAGGTGGCGGCGGCGCTCCTGCAAAAGTGAGCCAAGAGCGACCTCCTGGGTCAGCGGATGCTTGAATGCGTATTCGACCACCGGATAGAGCGCCTGCTCGTGAATGAACTCGGCACGGCGCAAGGTCGCCAGTGTACTCTTCAATTCGTCCGCCGACAGCGCCGCCACCGCCGCAAGCAATGATTCGGGAAAGTCCTTTCCGATCACCGACGCGGTCTGCAACAACCGCTTATCACGCTCCGCCAGGCGATCGATACGTGCGGCAAGTACGGACTTTACGTTCGATGGCACATCCAGATGCTCGATCGCCGTCACCAGCCTGTAACTACCGCGTTCCCCTTGGAGGTGACCTGTTTCCAAAAGATTCTGTGCTACCTCTTCAACAAAGAACGGATTGCCGCCTGTTCGCACGTGGATTGGCCGTGTCAGCGCCCCAATGCTTGGGTCGTTGCCCAACAGGCTTGCGAGAAGTTCGCCAGATGACCGTTCGTCGAGTGGCGTCAGCGGAATCTGCCGGTACCATGATTTCTGCATCCACTCGGCGCGAAACTCAGGGCGAAAATTGAGCAGCAGCAAACTGTGCGCACCTTCCCGCGCATCGACCATGTGCTCGAGAAACTCAGCACTAGCGGCATCGAGCCAATGCAGATCCTCAACCATCGTCACCGTCGGTTGCTGCGCGCTTGCACTGCGAATGATCTGCCGAATAACCCCGATTAGTTGACGCTGACGAATTTCCGGATCAAGTCTCGGCGCAGGGTTCTGAGGATCACCAACACCCAGGAACTCGCAAACAAGAGGAACCGCATCGGCAAATTTCTGCCCCAGAATTGCAATGTGTTTCGAGATCTTTGCGCGGGAAGTGAGATCATCATCCTCGCTAGTGATGCCGAAGTAGGAGCGAAACACATCAAGGATCGGCAGAAACGGAATGTTGCGGCCATGCGCCACCGCCCGCCCCTCAAACACGCGCATGCCCTTGGCGCGGCAACGTTCGAGGAACTCGAAACACAGGCGGCTCTTGCCTGTCCCCGCTTCGGCGACGACGCCAATCACCTGGCCGTTGCCTGCCGCTGTTTGTTCGAGCGCGTCCTCCAGCGTGCGCAGGTCCGAGGCACGGCCGACGAAGCGGCTGAGGCCGCGCGAGCGCGAGAGGTCAAAGCGGCTGCGCGAGTTGCCCATACCGTTGAGGCGGTGGACATGCATCGGGTTGGCCACGCCCTTGACGCGGAATTCGCCGAGGTCTTCGAGGTCGAAGTAGCCACGCGCGAGCGCTGCCGTGTTGGCGCTGACGAAGCAGGTGTTGGGTTCGGCGAGGTTTTCCATGCGCTGCGCCAAGCCCACTGTGTGGCCTTGCGCCGTGTAGTCCATGCGCAGGTCTTCGCTGATCGAGCCCACGACAACCTCACCCGAGTTCAGGCCCATGCGGGTGGAGAAGCTTAGGCCGTGCTCTCGCTTCAGTTCCGTGGCGTAGCGGGCGATCTCGTCCTTCAGGTGCAGCGCTGCGTAGCACGCGCGTTGGGCGTGGTCTTCGTGCGCAATCGGCGCGCCGAAGAGGGCCATGATGCCGTCGCCGGTGAACTTGTCGACAAAGCCCTCAAACCGCTCGACGCCTTCGGTGAGGATGGCAAAGAAGCGCGACATGATACGCGAAAACGCTTCAGGATCGAGGCTTTCGGCGAGTTCCATCGATCCCTTCACGTCGGCGAAAAGCACGGTGACCTGCTTGCGTTCACCTTCGACCGCGGACTTCGACTGGCGGATCTTGTCGGCAAGGTGTTTGGGGGTTTCGCGCGGTGTAGGTGGCGGAGCGGATGCGGCAACTGTCGCGCCGCACTCACCACAAAATGACTCACCGATTTCGTTAGCCGCGCCACACGACGCGCACTTGATTGCCAAACGCGCGCCGCAGCCGGAACAGAATTTCCGCCCCTCGCGATTGTCGGTGTGGCACGATTGGCATATCATCGCGTCATGCTGTCGCC
>VFKO01000071.1 GCA_009885515.1 Rhodobiaceae bacterium
CAGCTTCCGCGAGGGCGACCATGAGACCCCCATCGTATTGATGGGCTACTACAATCCCATCCATTCCTACGGCGTCGACAAGTTCAGCCGCGATGCTAAGGCCGCCGGCGTCGATGGCCTTATCATAGTCGACCTGCCGCCCGAGGAGGACCACGAGCTTCGTGTCCCCGCTAAGTCGGTGGGTCTGGATCTCATCCGCCTGGCCACACCCACAACGGATGCACACCGCCTGCCCGCAGTGCTTGATGGCGCTACCGGATTTCTCTATTACGTCTCGATCATGGGCGTAACCGGCTCCAAAAACATTGACCCCAAAGACGTCGCCGGCGCGCTCGAGCGCATAAGGCAAGCAACCAGCCTGCCGGTCGCGGTGGGCTTTGGTATAAAAACCGAAGCTGATGCTGCAGCCGTGGGCAAAACGGCCGATGCTGCGGTCGTTGGCTCCGCATTAGTGGCGGAAATCAGCCGCTTCACCCGCCCTGATGGCAAAGTTTCGCCCGGAGGCGCCGAAGCTGTGCTAAGCTTGGTGCGTCGACTCGCTGGTGCAGCGCACAAGGCTCGCGTATGACCATCAAGTCGCTGATTGGTGTGGTGTTAACAGTCGGTAAAGTCTGCGTATGAACTGGATCACTAACTTCGTTCGTCCCAAAATTAAGTCCCTTTGGAGCGCGAAGTCCGATACGCCTGACAATTTGTGGCGCAAATGCCCTACCTGTGCAGGCATGATTTTCCACCGCGACCTTGATGCCGCGCAATACGTGTGCATGCATTGTGATTGCCACCTCAAGATTAGTGCGACGGCGCGTTTGAAGAATCTGTTCGATGACGGCATTTGGGAAGACATCGCACTCCCTGAAGTTCCTCTCGACCCTTTGAAATTTCGTGACGAAAAACGCTACGCCGACCGTCTGCGTGAAGCTCGTGCAAAAACCGGAGACCTCGACGCTCTCAAAGCCACGCGCGGCCAGATTTCCGGTGTACGCACCACAGTCGCCGTCCAGTCTTTCGATTTCATGGGTGGCTCCTTGGGAATGGCCGTCGGCGAAGGCTTGATCGCCGCAATGCGTGCCTCCATTGACCATCACACACCGTTTGTTGTTTTCACTGCTTCCGGCGGTGCCCGCATGCAAGAGGGCATTCTCTCCCTGATGCAACTGCCGCGCGTCACGATTGCCGTGCAGATGCTGCGGGAAGCGGGCTTGGCCTACATCGTCTGCCATACCGACCCGACAACGGGTGGCGTGACGGCCTCCTACGCCATGCTGGGCGACATTCACATGGCCGAGCCCGGCGCACTCATCGGTTTCGCGGGTCCACGCGTCATTGAAAATACGATCCGCCAGAAATTGCCCGAAGGTTTTCAGCGTGCTGAATACCTCGCCGACCACGGCATGGTCGATATGGTGGTCCACCGCCACAAAATGCGCGAAACGCTGGGCCGCACGCTGAAGTTGCTCACCCGCAAGACCGCGCGTGCCATGTCTGTGCGGCCAGCCTATGAGGTTGGCCCCTACGCCGTTCCCACAATGCAGAATGCACCTAACCAGATCTTCGATCTCGCTAGTCCGAAACAGCCCTTGGCATGAGCGGCTCCGCTGGCGATGAGCTGGCGAGCGACGAAATCCTCGCCCGCCTCACGACGCTGCATCCAAAAGTCATCGACCTTTCACTTGGCCGCATAGAGCGCTTGCTGGGCAAGCTCGGTTCACCGCAGCATCGCCTGCCGCCCGTCATTCATGTTGCGGGCACAAACGGCAAGGGCTCAACCTGCGCCTTCTTGCGCGCAATCCTGGAAGCATCGGGCAAGCGTGTTCACGTCTACGCTTCGCCCCATCTCGTCCGCTTTCACGAACGCATCCGCCTCAGCGGCAAGTTGATAGACGAAAACGAACTCTCGGCCTTGCTTGAGGAATGTGAACACCACAATGGCAACGAACCCATCACGTTCTTTGAGATCACGACGGCGGCAGCCTTCCTTGCCTTCACACGCCACAAAGCCGACGCCGTAATTCTGGAAGTGGGACTCGGCGGCAGACTCGACGCAACAAATGTAATCTCACAGCCTGTCGCGGCAGTCATCACGCCCGTTGACTTCGATCATCAAAATTATCTGGGCTCGACACTTGCCGAAATTGCTGGCGAGAAAGCGGGAATTATCAAACGAAATGTTCCGTGTATCATTGGCCCTCAAAGCGATGAAGTGCGCGAACTCATCGAAAAGCAGACCGCCGCACACAACGCCCCCGCGGTTTTTTGGGGGCAGGACTTCATGGCGCACGAAGAGCACCGGCGCATGGTTTATCAGGACGATCAAGGCCTGATCGATCTACCGCTGCCCAAACTTACCGGCGCCCATCAAATCATCAATGCCGCGACGGCAATAGCAGCATTGCGCAGATTGCCGGCGTTTCAAATCGATGACCGCGCCATCGAAGACGGCCTGATTACAGTGGAGTGGCCCGGACGCCTACAGCGCCTGACACGCGGGCCGCTTGTTGCCATGGCACCGAAAGGCGCTGAGGTCTGGCTCGATGGTGCGCACAATCCGCACGGCGCGCGCGCACTCGCCCATGCCATTGCCGATTTGGAAGAACGAACCCCGCGTCCGCTGTATCTGATCTGCGGCATGCTGCAAACAAAAGATGCTATAAATTTCTTTACCGCATTTCGGGGTCTGGCCAAAAGCGTGACCACCGTTACCATACCCGGCGACGCCACAAGCCAGGGCGCAGGTCAACTCTACGACGCCGCCCAGACAGCGGGCCTTGAAGCGTATCCTGCACCTTCAATTGAAGACGCCATCCTGCAGATCGAAGGCAGAGCGGCGATGGCAACCGACAAAGCTCCGCCGCGCATTCTGATGTGCGGCTCGCTCCACCTTGCCGGTGCCGTGTTGCGGGAAAACGGCTAAATCGAGGCTTCAATCCATTCGCGAAGTTTGTTCTTCGGCATGGCACCGCTGCGCGAAGCCGCCACCTGCCCGTCCTTGAAGATCAGCAACGTCGGAAACCCGCGCACGCCGTACTTGCTTGTGATGCCGGGACTGGTTTCAGCATTGACCTTTGCGATCACGACTTTGTCGCCGATCTCACTGGAAAGTTCATCAAGGGCAACACCCAACGGCTTGCACGGCGCGCACCAATCGGTCCAAAAATCGACCAGAACCGGCTTCACAGATGCAAGCACGTCACGCTGAAACGTCGCGTCTGTGACGGTAACGCTCATCAGTCCTCCAAACATAAAATTGCGGGTTGTTAAATCGTGGATTCAATCCACTCTTTGATCTTCTGCTTCGGCATCGCACCAATCTTGGTCGCTGCAATCTGACCATCCTTGAAAATCATCAGCGTCGGAATGCCTCTGACGCCGTACTTGTCAGGCACCTTGGGATTTTCATCGATGTTGAGCTTTGCAATTCGTATTTTTCCGCCCAGCTCCTTCGACAATTCTTCAAGCGCTGGACTGATCTGACGGCACGGGCCACACCATTCCGCCCAAAAATCGACAAGCACCGGCGTCGACGAACCCAGCACATCGGTTTCAAAACTCGCATCAGTAATCTTTGTGGCCATCGTGTGTATCCTTAAGGACGTGCAGTATCGCTCAATTGAAATCTAGGAAACAGGCTCCGCAGGGTCAAGCTCGCGCTCGACATCGTGAAGATACTTCGCCGGTATTAGGGTCAAGCGCGGCTCTGCCGTCCATAGAATTCCGCAATTTATAGCCTTTCCGTCAAACAAGGCCGCAACAGCGCGCCGGTAAAGCGCCAGTTGCCTCAAATAGTGCCGTGGAATGTCCGAATCGGCATGTGGAACCACGCGGTCCGTTTTGAACTCAATGATAGTGACGCCGTGCTCCTCCACAATGACGCGGTCTAACCGTCCCGCCACTTCGGTCCGCGCACCTTGCCACTCGATCGTGCCAAGCACCGGGACTTCGCCATACGAGCCTGCACCAAAAACATGAGACAGCTGAGCATCCCGCCGCACGCGCAAGGCCTCGCCTGCCGCACTTTGAGCCATGACTGGATCGTCAATGGCTTCGCGTGCCAGCATCGCGGCCGTCGCGCTCCAGGTTTCCGGAGCTCCGGTAGCAATTTTTTCCAGGATACGATGCACCGCCAATCCACGTTTGAGCCCAAGGTCGCCGCCTTCACCCCGGACTGATTTTCGGACTGCAGTTCCAGAACTTGAAGGCGAGAGACGCCGGCTCACGGTCTCGCTCAATGCCCGCACGTTCATCCAATCCGGGAGCGCCGCATCCAATACCGCCTGTCCGCGCGCCTCAACTGGCAAAGACGCCGGCAGGGTTCCAAACCGCAATATCATGTCACCGGTATCGTCTTTGACTTCAACCGCAGCAAGCCGGGTCATGGCGTCTTTGACCAAATCATACCAGCGCCCTGGATCAGGCGCTCTGTCGCTACTCTCGTACCCGCACACCACAAGCCGGTCACGGGCCCGTGTCAGCGCAACATACAGTAGCCGCCGGTACTCATTCATGCGCTCGGTCTTGCCCTCTTCACGCGCCGCCGCCCTTACCGGATCGTCACGCTCAGACAACAATTTCCATAATGGCGTATCGCCCGCGCGCAATAGGTTTTTGTCATGAGACCCGTGCCCAGGCGTGGTGCATGTATCGGGCAAGATGACCACCGGCGCCTCCAACCCTTTGGAGCCATGCACGGTCAAAACGCGCACCGCGCTGTCGCCGCGGTCTTGATCGCGTTTTATCTCAGTTTCGGCCTGTTCAAGCGCGTGAAGAAAGCCTTCAAGCGATGGCGTGCGCGTCTGGCCAAAATCCATCGCGATATTCAAAAACTCTTCAACCGGATCTGCCGCGTCATATCCAAGCCGCGCCAACAGCTTTGTCCAACCGCCAAGCGCGGTCAGAACACTCGAATAAAACTCGAACGGCTGCAGATGCTGGCCCAGGTCAATGATCAATTTCAAATAGGCATGGATGCGAACCCAAAGCTTATCGCCGGTTTTGGCTTTGTCTTGCAGCACCACCCACAACCGCGTTTTTCCGCGTCCATGTGCCAGATTGAACAGAGCGTCTTCGTCCACGTCGCACAACGGCCCCCTCAGAACCGTGGCCAAAGTCAAGTCATCAAGCGGCAACAAAGCAAACCGGCCGAGCGCAATCAGATCCATCACCGCAATGTGTTTGACCAGCTTCAGCCTGTCGGCACCTGCAACGGGAATTCCATTGCGCTTAAGTTGCCGGATAATTTCCTCCGCCAGCATCCCGCGCCGCCGGACAAGAACCATCACATCGCCCGCGGACATCGGCCTGAATTTTTTGAGGTGCTTGTCATAGACCGGCGCACCGGTTTGCAGCCACTTGCCCACACGCGTCGCTATCTTTTGGGCCAGGGTCACGACCGGGTGATTGCCGGAAATACGGTCGCGCGGCGCATCCCAGCCAATACGTTCAGGCAATTCCGGAGGCGTCACTGCCGGCCAAAGCTCGACGCAGCCCGCCATGTCGCTGCGCTCAGCGCCGTGCTGCAATCGACGTGTTTCGATCACCACGCCTTCGCTCGCGGAGGGAACAGAAAAAACTTCGTCTACCAATTCCAATATGCGCGGCGCCGAGCGATAGGATTTCTTCAGTTCAATGAGCTCGAAACGGGCCTTGACGTTCGCCGTTTGCTCCTGGATGTAATCACGCATCCAAATGAACTCTTCCAGCCGCGCGCCCTGAAACGACATGATCGATTGCTTGACGTCGCCGACCGCAAACACTGTTCGCTGAACCGGGCCTTGCCGCCGCTCAGCACCAATGCCCGAGAAAAATTCTTGTGCGATCGCTCTGACGATGTCCCATTGGCGCGAGCTTGTATCTTGCGCTTCATCAATCAGAATATGGTCAATGCCACCATCGAGCTTGAACAAGACCCACGCCGCGCCCGGACTCTTGAAAAGGCTCGCCGTGTGATTGATCAGATCGTCATAATCAAGCATCGCCCGCCGCCGCTTCAGCGTGTGATAGGCCGTCAGCACCGCACCGGCAATGTGCAAAAGATTGGCGGTCATTTGCCCAATGAACAATGCGTTTTGTTTTTGCCTGATATCCAGCGCCGCCCGCCCAAATTCATCCATCGTCGAACCCAGAGTACTGTCCGCTTCGAGTGCGCCCTTCGTCGCCAGCTTGGCGCGCAACTTACCCTCGGTAGTCAATAAACCTGCAAGCACGCGCTCCAGCGCCGCTTCCGTACGCGCGTCGGCCAGTCTCTCAAAGTTGGCCGCCTTCGCGACATCCGTCTTTGTACCTTGCATGAGCGCGCGCGCCACACGCCGCAACTCGGCAGGATCAAACGCTGTCAATGCTGCGCTCAACACTGTCTCCGTATTGGCCTTGGGCTCCAACCGCAATTTGTTCCACAGCCGCGCTTCAATATCGCCCCGGCTCGTACTGCGGACAAATGGATCGATCCAGCTGCGCTCAGAGATGGCGGCGTGAATCAGCTCGTCGAATTGCGCCTCACCGGAATATTGCGTCAACGCCGAGATCGCATCCGCCAGCGCCGGGTCGTGCTCGGCTGCATGTTGCAACACCAAATCGCGCGCCTCATTCAAGAACTCGCCCGTCGAGCGCTCATCGAGCACCGAAAACTGCGGAACAACATTCGCTTCAAGCGGAAAGCGTTTCAACAATCTTTCACAAAACGCGTGGATCGTTTGAATGCGCAGCCCGCCCGGCGACTCCAGCGCAATAGCAAACAACTTCCGCGCCCGCGCCAGCAACGGCGCATCGGCGATCACCCCCGCCAACGCATAAAGGTCTTTGCCCAGTGCATCATCCGGCAACAAAGTCCACTTGCCCAGGCGCTCGAACAAGCGCGTCGACATTTCGGCCGCAGCAGCCTTGGTGAACGTCAGGCACAACAACCGGTCAGGCGCACTGCCGCTCAGCAACAAACGCGCAATGCGATTGACCAAAACGTAGGTCTTGCCCGAACCCGCATTGGCCGCCACCCACGCGGATTGGCCCGGATCGGTCGCGCCAAATTGCTGCTGGCCGTCCGAGACTGTCATGCATCGCCCTCCGACGACCATTCCTTGACCCGAGCCAGATGATCGTAGTCGCTTTCCTGCCTTTCGAACAACACATGCGGCTTCGACAAATAGGGCATGTCGGGTGCATCAAAGTCGGCAACGAATTTCTGAAACCGGCTCAACGCCTGCCGCGCGGCCTGTTCAGCTGACATATCGTCAAACTTGAGTGTCTTTTCCTCGCCCGCAATGATGCCTCCGCGCAACGCGATGAACATAAGGGACTCCACGCTTGAAGCCTTCAAACCGGGAAATCCACCTGCCAACGCGATTGCCGCTTCAAGCGTAAGCTGGGAACTGAACCCCAACGCCACTTGCTTGGAGTTTGGCGCCTGCCCGGTCTTGTAGTCGGCAACGACTATGGCACCACCGGGAAGCATTTCAATGCGATCCGCACTTGCCGTCAGCGTGAAGTCACCCGCGGGAGCTGCAAACGTCAATTCGCCTTTCTGTTCGGCAAACACGCCCACCGCAACCGCCCGTCTCGACTTCTCCCACTCCAGAAACCACCGCACCGCTCGTTCATAGCGTGGCCACCAAAAACTGCGCACGCCAGGGCGTTCCAGCATCAACCCAAATTCGACCCTGCCCAAATCCAAGAGAATCCGGATCGCCTCGTCATCATCCGGCAGCGCGCTCGGAAATTTCTGAACGAAGCGCTCAAGCGCCTTGTGGATCACAGTACCGCGATCCGCAGCACCTGGCGTTTCATCGATAGGATCCAGCTTCTTGAGACCCAGAATGCGCTTGGCATAAAGCGCATAAGGATCGCGCACCCAGCGTTCGACATCTGTGACCGGCAGCTTTCGCGGCCGGGCCAGCACCGGTGGCCTGGGTGAAGGCGGCTCGACAGCTTTAGGAGGCTGGGCTGGACGGTCAATGGCGCGGGCAATGCCCAGCAGCCTGTGATCGGCAAGTGGGTCAATCATGCCCGAACCTTCAACCAGCATGGTCAAACGCGTTAACCAGCGCGAAGGCGTGGTAGGCGCCCCCCCATCCTTCTCCGCCCGCGTCAGCAACACCTCTGGTGCCGCCGCGGCTTGCGCAAAATCATGGGCCGAAAGACCAACGCGCCGCTCTGGCTGGCTAAGCTCAAGCTCGCTGCGCATTGGCCTGTTGAGCCACGGGCCCGGATCCGTCACCGGCGGCCACGTCCCCTCGTTCAATCCACCAAGGATCATCAGATCCGCCTGCTGCAACCGTGCCTCAAGCTGACCCAGGATTGAAAGCCGCGGATGCCGCCCGAAATGGGGCCGCACCGGAACTGCATCCATCACCGTCCTGATGAAGGCTGCATAGTCTGGTCCCGGCATGACGAGCGCAACACGTTCGGCCGCCTCGGCCAGTGAGTCAAACGTCGCGAAGGCAGCGTCCCCTGCCTCGCCCTCCCATACTGCAAGTTTTTCCGACGATTGTTCGTCACAGATCAACTCGGCACACTGCCGGTGCATGGCAAGCAACCGCGCCAAATCATGCGAGCCCTCTGACATCAAATGCGCAAAGGCCCCGCACGCGTGTTCAAGCTTGTCGATCAGGCCGGAATAGGCGGCCTTCGGATCGGCCAAATGTCGCAACCCTTCAAATCCAGGGGCAGGCCGAGGACCTCTCAGAATGGCCATTTCAAGACTGGTGGTTTGTTCGCGGGCCTGAAAGCGATGCTCATAGCTCAGCGCTGACATGGGATGCTTGAGCAAAGCCAGCAGCGGCACAGGCGCAAACTGATCCGCTGCTGCATCGGCAATCAGGCTCAGAAACCGGCCGGTCTCCGTGTGCGACAGCGGCGTACCGGACGAGTCGTCAATTTCAATTCCCCAGCGCTTCAATTCGCTGGCGACACGCCGCGCCAAATTTCGATCCGGTGTCACAAGAGCCGCCGTTCGGCCTGGCACTTCGATCGCTTCCCGAAGCGCACAAGCGATCACGAGGGCTTCTTCAGACGGCGTCCGGGCAACGATAGTATGTAAACCGCGCAAGCCATTCTCGACCGTCTTCTGTTGACGCTGGACAAATGCTTGCCAATGCGGCGTCGTTTCTGCCGGCCGCAGAGCCTCGGCGATCAACCGCACCCGGTCCTGGCGCGTGCCGGCACGTGTCCAAGCTTGAACGTCGCCTCGCGTAGCATCCAGCTTCTCAAGCAACAACCTCATGCCGTGCTGAGGATGTCCCGGACCGGTTGCCGCCCAACTGTCGGCGTCGATAGTGCCGTCAAGCCCCGGCAACACCACGGCGCCTAGCGGCAAATAGACAATGGTACGCAACAACTCGGCCGTTGCCGCAACGCTTCCGGTTGAACCCGCAGCAATGATTGGATAGTCCGGTGGAAACTCCTTCCACTGCGCTGCCGCCTTTCGCAGAGCCAAGTTGCGATGCACCGCCGGATCAATGGCGTGCTGCGTCTCCAGCAACGCAGGCCAACTCTCGGTGATGATTTTCAGGAAAATGAGGGTCTTGTTCCAGTGCTCCGCCAATTCCTTGGGCACGAGATCGCCGAGCCGCTCCCAGGCCAGGCCTTCGGCAGTCGCTTGATCGAACAATCGCGCTAGTTCACGGGCAAGCCTGAGCGCAAGTGCCGGGCTCTCGGCGCCAACGCTCTGCTCTACACCGCTCTGAGTTTGAACTTGAGACCAATGCTGAATGAGTTTCGTCAGCAATATTTCGCGCTTGAGCACTGGTAGGGGTTCAGGCAAGTCACCGCCGAACTCCGAACTCAGATTCTCATGATCATCCGCTTGGAATAGTGACGGCTCATCATCGAAATCGCCAAGTGCGCGCAGGCGTGGCAAAACCGAAAAATTGCGCGGCGCAACGCGAACAAAAGCATCCCCCAAAGTCCTGATCGACCGCCGGGTGGGCAACAGCACAAGCACCTTCGACAAGGCGAACGGATCGCTTGCTTCAGCGAACCGGTGCAATAGGCCCCGCGCCAACTCATCGGCAAACGACGCACCAGCCGGAATCGTGAACAAATTGATCCGGCTCATGGATTGCTGCTTCCGTTAAAGCGCTGTATCGCGCAGTCCCAAGAAGGCCTCAGCTTCGGCCTTTGCGCCAGGCGTGCCAATGTGCATCCACTTGCCATCAAGACGGATACCGCACAGGCGGCCCTCCTCTGCAGCGATATCCCACAATTTACTTGTTGAAAACACCTCCGCATCAGGGCCCCGCTTGACCAGACGCGGATGCATGATTTGAATGCCAGGCCATGCAAACGGTGCAATGCGCTGCGGCTGCCGCCACGCCAAATGCCCATCCGCATCCATCGTAAAGTCTCCCCGGCCGTCATAACCGATCGAACTGTGCGTTGCCGCCAGCAACATGAGACAGTCCATTTCTCGGTCGTCCCAGCGCTCAGCCATGCGCTGCAAATTCTCACCCCAGCTCTCAAGCCAAATCGAGTCGCTATTGTGCGTATAGAATGGCTCACCATCAAAGTGCGGCAATGCTTTGCGTAACGCACCGCCCGTATCGAGGAGCTTCTCGCGCTCGTCCTGAATGCGGATTTCCACGTCGGTCCTTTTCTTCAAATGGTCGATGACCATCTCACCCTTGTAATGGACATTGACGACGATCATGCGCACGCCCGCGTGTTTCAAACGGTCAATCGCATGATCAAGCAATGTCCGCCCGGCCACCTCGATCAAGGGCTTGGGACAGTCGTTGGTCAACGGCCGCATTCTCTGCCCAAGACCTGCAGCCATGATCATTCCACGCTTTGGACCTGCAACTTTCGCCATTCTCAGTTCCCCAGTGTTCCGCGGTACTCACGTTGGATATACTTGTCAAACCAGCCCTTGAGATCGCCGAGCGCGGGGTGGCTTAGATCGCGCTCCAGATACCCCCACATACGCGGCAAGAACTGGGTATATCGCGGTTTTCCATCACGCTTCCACAAGCGTGCAAATATACCGACGATCTTGGTATTTCGCTGCGTCGCCAGAAGTGCTGCCGCAAAGCGAAACGCCTCTTCATCAAATTGCGAATTCAATGAACGCCGATGCTCCACATACCGGTCTGTCATGGCATCCCCCAACTCGGCACTGACGTCACGCCGCGCGTCTTCCGTTAGTGAAATGAGGTCATAGGCCGGGGACCCTGCCAAGGCGTCCTGAAAATCAAGCAATCCGGCACGTGAGGCTCCAGCCCGGCCTTCCAGCCACATCAGGTTTTCAGCATGATAGTCTCGCAGCACCACAACCGGCTCGCTGATCTCGAGCTGGCCAAGCGCCGACCGCCACGCGTCGCTGAAGGCGAGCTGGGCGTCGTTGGCCAGTGTGCGCCCGGTGGCGGCGGGGTAAAACCACTCCGTCAGCAAATGCACCTCGCTCTCCATCGCCAGCGTATCGTAAGGCAGCAATGCAACGTCGCCGCCACCCGGCACCGGCAAAACCTCCGGCGCACGAACACTGTGCAATCCCGCCAGCACATCGATCGCAGTTTCATACAACGGCCGCTCATTCTGACCACTCATAATCAGATCGGCAAAACGTCCGTCACCCAAATCCTCAATCAGTAAAAAACCATTGGCATAGTCATGCGCGATTGTGTCTGGCGCACTGAGCCCCTGGCTGCGCAAAAAATGACTCACTGCCGCAAACGGCCGGCAATCCGGCCCAGCTAGACGCGCCATGGCATTGTACCCAAGCTTGCGCCGGTCACTTTCACTGGCACCCGGCGGACACGCCGCCATCTCCGCGCCGCGTGGCTGATCCATCAGCATTGCCGTATGCGCACCGCGCACCAGCCGGACATAGCCCCGTGACGAGGCGTCACCGGCCAGCGGACGAAGCTCGGCGCCACCCCAGCCGGCCTGGTCGATAAATGCCATCATAATCGAGCGGCGGGCCGGAGCTTGGGTCATGGCGCCCCCGCGAGGAATTTCACGCGTGATGCCCATGACCCGCGGCCGATAAGCTTGACACGCCGGTCCTCTGCGCCGTCATCCACTTCCATAATCACATCCAAACGATCTTCAGGCAGGTCCTCCCCCATCCGGTCAGGCCACTCGACCAGCAAAACGCCGTCTTCAAGCGCTTCCTCAAAGCCAAGCTCACGCAGCTCGCTGCGTGCTTTCACACGATAGAGATCGGTATGCCAAATCTTGAACTGCCGGACATCGTAGATTTGCACCAATGTAAAAGTTGGGCTCGGCACCTCTTCGCCAGGCAAAAGATGCCTGACAAGCGCACGCGCCAACGTGGTTTTGCCGGCACCCAAATTCCCGGCCAGACCAACCAGGTCGCCAGGTCGAAGCAACTCGGCAATCTGCGCCCCTAGAGCGACTGTCTCGGGTTCAGACTTGAGTACCAATTGCACAAAAAAACTATCGCCAGCCATAACCATCGCACGAGCAATCATCGGTCCTTCTACCCGGGCAATGCGGCTACTTCAATGCCACGGCAAATCCCCCAAAACTGCACCCGCCTGCAGTTGATTGGTGGCACAAGCCCGTGCTAACGCACATGGCGTTCGCATGACACGCTGGGAAGACGCCATGGGCGATTCGGTCGTTATCGTAGGGGCAGGCCAGGCCGCTTCGCAGCTTGCTGCCAGCCTCCGCGGCGAAAGCTATCAAGGCACCATCACCATCGTAGGCGATGAGCCCTATATCCCGTATCAACGTCCACCACTGTCGAAAGCGTTTCTGGCCGGCGAACTCGCAAGGGAACGCCTTTTTATCAAGCCAGAAGAGTTTTACACAGAAGCCAAATGCACATTGCGGCTCAGTACCGTAGCTACAGCGATTGACCGGGCGCGAAAGGCACTAAAGCTGAGCGACGGCAGTGAACTCACCTATTCCAAATTGGTGCTGGCAACAGGTGCACGTGTAAGAAAATTACCGCTGCCTGGCGCTGACCTCCCGGGATGTTTTTATCTGCGCGGCATCGCCGACGTTGAACGTCTGCAGGATTTTTTCAAACCGGACAAGCGGCTGACCATCATCGGCGCAGGGTATATCGGTCTCGAAGTCGCGGCGGTCGCCCTCAAACGTGGGGTAAAAGTCTCGGTCATCGAGGCCCTGCCGCACGTCTTGGCGCGTGCCGCCTCTCCCGAGATTTCTGTTTTCTATGAGGACGAGCATCGCCGTTCCGGCGTGGATTTGCGTTGTTACGTCAGGACCGAATCTATCACACAATCAGGCGGCGCCCTGGCAGTGAATACATCGTCCGGCATTGTCCCCGCAGACTTCGTTCTGATTGGAATTGGCATTGTGCCGAACGTCGAGCTTGCCACCGCAGCGGGCCTGGACGAAGACAATGGCATAGTCGTCGACCAGTTCGCCCAGACCAGCGATCCATCCATCTACGCCATCGGAGACTGCACAAACCATCCATGTGCATACGCCTCAACCGGCCGTGTCCGGCTTGAGTCCGTCCAAAACGCGATCGACCAGGCCAAACACGCAGCTCTGAGTATTTGCGGCAAAGCCAAGGCCTATAATGAAGTCCCGTGGTTCTGGTCGGACCAATACGACCTCAAGCTTCAGATCGCGGGCCTGGGCGCGCCAGACGACCAAATCGTGCTTCGCGGGCAACCGTCGAGCCGGAGTTTCGCGGTCTTCCGCCTGCGCGATGGCGTTATTGCCGCCGTTGAAGCGGTAAATGCCGCCCCAGAATACATGATGGGCCGCCGCCTGATCGCCGCGCGCGCACGCGTCGCGCCTGAGCGCCTTGCGGACAAGGCCATACCTATGAAAGAGATTGTTCAGTAACGCATTGACCTGGAAGACCCATGGCCAAAATCAAATACATCGAACACACCGGCAAAGAACATGTCGTTGACGTCAAGTCCGGCATGTCTGTCATGGAAGGCGCCGTCAAGGCCCTCGTCCCAGGCATAGATGCCGACTGCGGCGGCGCCTGTGCCTGTGCAACATGCCACGTCTATGTCGACGCGGCTTGGCTCACAAAGCTTGAGCCCATGCAGGAAATGGAAAAAACCATGCTCGATTTCGCCGAAGGCGTGGAAGGCAACAGCCGCTTGTCCTGCCAGATCAAAGTCAGCGACGCCCTCGACGGCTTCACCGTCCGCATGCCCAAAAGCCAGCACTGACGCCTAGCCCGCCTTCGCATCCAAATTCGGGCTCGCTTCTCCTGCGGCCCGGCGCGGGAAGTGACATGTCACGCGCGTGCCTTTGCCAACGGCTGAATCAAGCTCGACCCATCCGCCGTGCAACTCAACAAAGCTTCGCACCAGCGCCAACCCCAGACCCGCGCGCCGCGCGTCCTTTGATCGTGTTGTGCTCTCAAAGCGCTCGAACGCGACCGGTTGATACTCCGGCGGGATACCGATACCGGTGTCATTGACATAAATTCGCATCTCACTCGCCGTACCCTCGGCACCAAAAATGACCCGTCCATTGGGTGGCGTGTGCTCGATGGCATTGATAACCAGATTATAGACAACCTGCAGCACACGCTTTTGATCGGCAAACATTGTGCCTGAAATCGCCGGCGTCTCGTTGATGATTTCAACACTGGCTTTCCGGGCTTTTTCCTCGATCAGCGGTTCAACGCCCTGGAGCACATCGCAAACATTAACGGTCTTGCGGTCAAGCTCAATCGTTCCGGCTTCGATTAAGGCCAAATCGAGAATGTCGTCGATCAAAGTCTCCAGGGTCTTTGAGGCATTGAGAATGTCGGAAAGATACGAACTCTGTTTGTCGCTCAGTTTCCCGGCGATGCCATGTTTCAACATGTCGGAAAATCCCATGATCGAGTTGAGCGGCGTTCTCAACTGATATGAGACATTCGAAATAAAATCTGACTTGAGCTTGTCCGATGCCAGCAGCGCGGCATTGCGCTCCTCAAGGGCTTTCTCGCGCGTCGCGGTGTCGGTCACATCGCGATAACTCAGCAAAAGCGATCCATCCGGCAATGGCGCTGCCGCAAAACTCAGCACGCGCTCGTCCGTGCCCTGCAAGCGATCAACATTGACCCGACGTTCTTGCGCGGCACCCGTGATCAGCATTGTGAGTTGGCTCCAATGCGCCTCATCCGGCAATATCCGGCGGCACAGGGCAAAAACGTCTGCAAATCGCGGTTGGCCGGACAACAGGTTCGGATCGATCCGCCAATGCTCCGCAAACGCCTTGTTGAACAGCTTCAGCCGACCATCCATGCCGAACACGGCAAGCGCTTCGGTCAAGTGATCGATGGTCGTGCGTTGTACGCTGGACAGTTGATTGAAACTGCGTTCAAGCGCCATCTGACTTGTCACGTCGGCATAGATGAATATGAGGCCACCATGCGGATGCGGCTGGCACGTCACCCGCAGCGTCGCGCCTCGCGGCAAATGCCAGTGCTCTTCGCGTTGCTCCAGCGCATTCGTGTAGTGCGCCAACCGCTCTTTTTTCCACGCCGCAAAATCGCGCTGCTCCGGCAGACGCCGCATTTCACGCAAGCGCTCAAGGATCTCGCCGTCCGAAGGATGCGTAGCCAGCCAACGCTCATCCAGGTCCCAGAGCTTGGCATACGATTTGTTGGAAAACTTCAACCGTTGGTCTGGACCAAAAATCGCAACCGCAACAGGCAAGCGATGCAGCGTTTCTTCATGCGTGTCGATATGCTGCTGGAGCAGTCGCTTCGTCTCATCGACGTCCGTCACATCAATCGCAAACGAAGCAACACCGTCGCCCATCGGTACCGCTGAAATGTCGAAGGCCCGCCGCTGACCATTGACCACGACATAGCGTTTCTCGATTTGAGTCTTGCTCGACTCCAGCGCCCGTTCGGCAGCCGACCGGCTATCGCGATCAAGCTCGATTTGATCGGAAATAACATCCTGGCCAATCGGCGGATCAACCGCATTCACATAGGCGCGATTGACCCACACAAGGTCCAGATCTTGTCCTCGGCGCCACACGGGCATCGGCGCAACATCAAGCAAGTCGCCCAGCCGCCCACGTTCGATCTCGCTGGCCGTCAACCGGACGTTGAGATTGTAGCTGCCTTCGGCGTCCGGGGTGACATCGCGCAGCCACAACGCAGTCTGTCCTGCCGTCGGCTTGCCATAGGCCTGAAACACCCGCCCGTCGGCGCCAGGCACGGTCATCGAAAATAACGAGCCACCCGAACCGAGCGTTTCAAGCGCCTCCTTCAGGTCCCCGTGTTCGTCCGCTTCCAGACAACCAGCGAGCACGCTGGCAGCACCGGCACGCGCGATGGGCTCCCCATCAATGCTGCGCCAGACAAACAACGCGCCGGGATCGGCCGACACAATCGCTGCTTCCTTTTGGAACCGCGCTTCGGCCCGCACTGAGCGTGTAACAACACGCCGCAACAAGGCGTCTGATCGTGCGCGCATGGCCAAAATGACGAGCGCCAGAGACCCGGCAAGCGCGATAGCACCGAGCGTTACGCCGAACGGCAGCCAAACATTGATGTCGTTGGATAACTCCAAAACAGGCCCCATATCGCGTTGCGGCGCTCGGACAGCGGTCAATGGGAAAATTCGGCGTAGATTCCGAAAAGTGCACTTGCCCGCACTTCGGCGGCACAAGTCTGCAGCTCATCGATCCTCTACTCGCCCCCTGCAAAAACCCGCGTTCGAACCCCTTGTTGCGAGAATCAATTCGTTAGATTCCGATGATACAAATGGGGGGGGACATTGTCCCGAAAGGCGTAGCGAATGCACAGGGGTTGAAACTACGCTGAGCAGCCTGCAAGGGCAAAAAGTCCAGTGGGCAACCAAAGCACATTTCGCAAGCAATTGGAGTGGCTTGTCTGCACAATCGTACAACGCACTTGAAGATATCGTTCCGGTTGGTTTGAAATGCACACGTGTTGCCCAATTGCGCCAGGACTTGGCCAAACGCACAGCGAAGGGAATACGGACTGCAGCGTCTCTCCAATTAAATGCTCTCTGCTCCCCTCCAAGGCTGCTCAATCTGCCAATAACGAAAGTGAAGTGACGGTGCACCGAAAAGCGGCCACAGCAATGACGCTGACCCGTAAAACGACTCATGAGCTGAGTTCCGAAATCGCTTGGCTCAAATGGTGACAGCCGCCATTTGGGAAATTGGCCTTCCTGTATTTTCAGCCGTGACCGTCGCACTCGTCGGCGTGTTGACCCGCAAAACCGATGATCGGCTCGCCTACATAGCGTTGCTCAATTTCACGATAGTGTTGTTGGCGCTGCCCATGTTGCCATTTGCGCCCTGGCCTACCCCAAAGGCCTGGTGGCTGCTCTTGGCAAGCACGGTGGTACACTGGGTCTATCAGCTAAACATGATCCGCACGCTTGCCATGGGCGACCTCTCGCTTGCATTCCCGATCATGCGCGGTTTGGCACCCCTTATGATCGCTGTCGTGGCAACGTTGGTGCTGAACGAAACCCAAAGCGCACTCGCATGGACCGGATTGGGCATAGCCACGCTGGCGCTGATAGGGTTTGGCTTTGTGGGCCACAGATTTCGCAACGAAGCCACCCACCCGGACATTTTTCTTTCCGCTATAGCAACGGCAATCTGTGTGGCCGCTTACACAACCATCGACGCCGCAGGCGTACGCGCCATGCACACCGGCGATGGTTGGGGCTTCGTCGTCTGGTTTTTCGTGCTTGGCGGCGCGCCGGCCATCGTCAATGGACTGTACTTACGGCGTTCGTCCCTTGTCAAAACCCTGGAAACAACGTGGAAGCCGTCCATAACAGCCGGAATCCTATCTTTGTTCAGTTATGGTTCGGCGCTCATCGCAATGGGAATGTATCCCGTCGCCCACGTCGCCGCCATCCGCGAAACCAGCATCGTATTTGCCGCAGTGTTTGGTTGGCTCATTCTGGGCGAATCATTTGGAACGATTCGCGTCGCTCTTGCGGCAATCGTTGTCGGCGGGTTGTTCATTCTGAAGTTGAGCTAACGTTGGCGCCCTCAGCCCGGAAACGTCTGCAGCCCGATCTTGCTCATGCCGCCGTCTTTGAGCACGCTACAGGCGAGGCTCTCCATGCCCTGCACGTAGCAAAACACTGGCACCTTCGCCGCACGAACCTGTTCGTAAAAGTCACGATCAGCACTTTCGTCCGGATAGAACGCGAACTCACCGCCACTGGGTGCCGCATCCCCTTTTTTCCAGACCGGCAAATCAATTGATGACTTGAACAAGTGGTTCTGTGTCATCCAGTCTTTCAGCGCCGCTTTCACTTCACTTCGCGCTTTCAACCTAGCAAAAATCATCACCTGTGCCGCCGGCATGCTGTCGCTCAACAACGGCACGCCGTTCGCTGCGCGAACGATGATGGTAACAACCGCATGCGCGCATGTCGGCCCGTTCGAAAACGCTTCCACGTGATGAGCTGCACCTCGGCCAGTCACCCAAGGCTGCGCCGCGCGCGCGTCGCAGCCTGGAGCTGCATCAGCAAAATACAGAAACGGCGTCACCAACATGAGCGCCGCCAGAACCGCTGCGATCAATAAGTATTTCTTCATGACCGTCTCCGCATGCAGTGCGTATCAATAGCGATACTGTTCCGACTTGAACGGTCCTTCTCGCTCAATGCCCAAATACTCAGCCTGTTTCGGCGAGAGTTTGGTAAGCTTCACCCCAAGTTTGTCCAAATGAAGGCGCGCAACTTTCTCATCAAGCTTTTTCGGCAGCGTGTAGACTTTGCGTTCATACTTCGAACCGTTTTGCCACAGTTCAAGCTGTGCCAATGTCTGGTTGGTGAACGACGAACTCATCACAAAACTGGGGTGACCCGTCCCATTGCCCAAATTCACAAGCCGGCCTTCCGACAGAAGAATAATCCGCTTGCCACCTGGAAATTCGATTTCATCAACCTGCGGTTTCACGTTGTGCCACTTGAAGTTCTTCAGCGCCGAAACCTGAATTTCCGAATCGAAGTGCCCGATATTGCAAACGATGGCGCGGTCTTTCATTTGCCGCATATGATCAACCGTGATCACATCGACATTGCCGGTCGCCGTCACGAAAATGTCCGCCCGGGACGCCGCCTCGTCCATCGTCGTCACTTCGTAGCCTTCCATCGACGCCTGCAGCGCGCAGATCGGATCAATCTCGGCAACAACAACGCGGCAACCCGCATTGCGCAGTGACGCAGCTGACCCCTTGCCAACATCGCCGAAGCCCGCAACCATTGCAACCTTGCCTGCCATCATCACATCGGTGCCGCGGCGAATTCCGTCGACCAGGCTTTCACGGCATCCATAGAGATTGTCGAACTTCGACTTCGTAACACTGTCGTTCACATTGATAGCAGGAAAAGGCAATTCCTTGCGCTCCGCCATCTGATAAAGGCGGTGCACACCCGTCGTCGTTTCTTCGGTGACACCGCGAATGGCAGCTGAAATCTTTGAATACCAACCCGGCTTCTTTTCGATAGTGTGGCGCATAACCGCAAACAGCGCTTCTTCTTCTTCGTTCTGGGGTTTTGCAATCACTGACAGATCACGCTCTGCCTTTGGGCCCAAAACACACAGCAGCGTCGCGTCACCGCCGTCATCGAGAATCATGTTCGGCGTACCACCGTCTGCCCACTCAAAGATGCGATGCACATACTCCCAATACTCAATCAGTGTTTCGCCCTTCTTCGCATACACCGGCGTGCCGGTTGCAGCAATCGCCGATGCCGCGTGATCTTGCGTTGAAAAAATATTGCACGAGGCCCAGCGTACATCCGCGCCCAGCACTTGAAGCGTCTCAATCAACACCGCCGTCTGGATTGTCATATGCAGACATCCGGCAATACGCGCGCCCTTGAGAGGCTTCGAAGCGCCGTACTCCTCGCGCGTCGCCATCAGGCCGGGCATCTCGGTTTCTGCGATCGCAATTTCGCGCCGTCCAAAATCAGCAAGCTTGATATCGGCGACGGTGTAGTCGTTTGCCATGGTAAATGTCCTTGAATTATCCTGGCGCGCGACAAGCCGCGCAGCCTGATCCTAGCGCCTCTATAGCACCTCAAATCCCGGAGCTCAAGTCGCATATAAAGAGATGTTTATGTGTTTAGGCGCGAGCAATTGTCACTCTATCGAACATGCTGGCGGATCATCTCCGCGAGGTTTCGGCGCCAGGGCGCACACAGCGTCCCACCATTCGATGATGAATTCGCCCACGCGGTCATTGCGGATCGTCAGCGCGGCCAATTCGGGCGTCGTGGGCTTACGCAACTCCGAGGGCATCTTGCGTTGTTGCTCGCAGGCAAGAGACCGCACACCCTTCGGCACCCTACGACGCTGGCAGGCCTTCGCCGCGTCCGCCAAAAACTCATTTGTAACTTGAGCTTGTTGTGCCGCCAATGCGGCGCGTTCCTGTGCCAGATTGTCTGCCTCTGCACCACTACCATCCCCAGCCGGTTGCCTGGGTTCAGGCAGACGCAAAATTTCGCGAGCCTGCCCCAACATGACGCTGTACCGTCCGGTCGAAATCGACAAGTCCATCAAAGACGCCGACTCCGCCCCGGCCAATGCCGCAGCTTTGCCGCCTTCGTCTTCAATCGACACCCAATCCTCGAAGGCGGCACAGCCCCCAAGGCACATTGCAAGCAAGATAATTGCCGACTTGCGCATGACGAATTCCTTCCAGGGAGTTCACGGTCCCGTAACTTTGTACCCTCGGGCCCGCAACATCACTACCACGCTGTCCTTGCCCGACAAGTGTCCGGCGCCTACGGTAACAAAGTGCACTTTGCCTGATTTAAGCATGTCAATGATGCGCGGCACCCAATTCCGGTTCCGGGCGACCAAAAGTTGAGCCCTGAGCTGAGGCACGTCCTCAAACCCCTTCTCAATCATTGCCGCCAGACTGACCGTGTCGCCCGTCGCCCAGGCCTTGATCAATTCGGCCGGCAAATTGGGCTCATCAAGAACGCCGCGTACCGTCGCCTTCAGATACTTCAACTCACCATCGCCGGTCAGCTTTGCGAAGTACGAAAGTTGCTCTTCAACCGTTTCAAAATACTCAAACTGAGCCCCGCGTGCCTGCGCTTCGCGCTCGATAATGTGGTCGACGCCATAGAACGGTGAATAGCCAGCCTTCAGATAGGCGTAGAGCTCAATATAAACTGCGGCGAGCCACGGCCTCAACGGTGCCAGCAATTTTGGCGGATACTGCACGGCCCAAGCCGCCTTCTCGAGATCCTCGAACAGAGCTGGCTGCAAAATATCTTTAAGC
>VFKO01000293.1 GCA_009885515.1 Rhodobiaceae bacterium
CCATCGACTTCGCACCCATGTCGAACATGGCCATCTGCGCCGCGTCCAGCAGCGCTTGAGCGACGGCGCGCGTCCCCTTTTCAGGGTGCGAGAATGGCAACAAAACAGCAATCCGAACCTGTCCATCTACGATCACCGGCGGCGTACCACCCTGCGAAGGTTGGGCAACAACTGACGTTGGCTTGGGCGGTTTCACAGTTGGTTTCGCCCCTCCTCCGCCAAACACCGACATGGTCTCGCAGCCGGACAGGCCCAAACCCATGGTCAATAAAATGATGCTTGTGCACAATGTCCGCGCGACGCGGGTGGAAGCAGACGCTAACAATCGTGAACTCAAGGGCGTACGTCCTTCAAAACGGCTGAAATAATGAGCAGAGAAGACCCACAGACTAGCCTCCGTCCCCGGCGAAGTAAATCCGGTCTCACCCTCGCACCTGGACTCTACTTGGTCGCGACTCCGATCGGCAATGCACGCGACATAACACTTCGTGCCCTCGAGGTTTTGGCTTCTGTCGACACGCTCTACGCCGAAGACACACGAGTAACGGGCAAATTACTCGCCTTGCACGCGATAAGCCGTTCGATGAAGTCCTACCGTGACCACAATGCTGCCTTCGCTGGAGGCCAAATACGCAAAGACCTGGAGCAAAACCGCTCGGTAGCCCTGGTCAGTGACGCAGGTACGCCACTGATCTCTGACCCTGGCGAAAATCTTGTTGCTCAAGTCATCGCTCAGGGCTTTCCAGTCTTTCCGATTCCGGGTCCAACTGCCGCTGTCGCAGCGCTGACGGCCGCAGGGCTTCCGGCCGACCGGTTCTTCTTTGCAGGATTTCTGCCCACCAAGCCCAATGAACGACGCCGCACGATCCGTGAGTTCGAAGTGATTCCGGGAACCCTCATATTCTATGAAGCTCCGGGCCGCGTGGGCGAAGCACTCGCCGATCTGGCTTCAATACTGGGTGATCGGCCAGCAGCAGTGGCTCGTGAACTCACCAAAATTCATGAAGAGTTTCGCCGGGGCACTTTGAGCAACTTGGCCGATTATTATCAAACAACGCCGAACCTGAAGGGTGAAATCGTTATTGTCGTAGCCCCGCCATCGACGTCAGCGCCAACGCTGGATGTCGCGTCTCTCGATCAGCGACTAACCGCGAAATTGGCGGTTCATCCTGTAAAAGACGCGGCAGCAATTGTCGCTGCAGAACTTGGCATACCTCGTCGCGTTGCCTATGCGCGTGCGTTAGAGTTGAAGAAAGCCAATGACCCCAGAGCGTGAGAAGGCCCGCGCCCGAGGCACGGCCACAGAATGGATGGCAACGGCCTGGCTCTTCGCCAAAGGCTATCGAATTCTTGCCCGGCAATTTCGTGCGCGCGGAGGTGAATTAGATATTGTCGCGTTAACGCCCTATTGGCGAACACCCTGCACAATCGTCTTCGTCGAGGTCCGCGCGCGTGGCACGATTGAGCAGGCAATCGAATCCGTTACTGCAGCCAAGCGGTACAGGGTCGAAAAAGCTGCCGCACAGTTTTGTGGGCGCAGGCCCAAACTTGCGAAACTGCCACGTCGTTTTGATCTCGTTGTGTTGGCGCGCACCGGTTGGCCGCGCCATCTGGTCGACGCATGGAGGTCGTAGGAAAAAATGTTGAAGAGATACATGGTGGTGATGACCGCCACATTGTCCCTTGGCGGCTGCCTGGGTGTGCAAGTGAATTCCCAGGAGCGTTCGTTTTTTACCGCCCTTGACGACCTGAATATGCAAATTGAACTCAATGCCCGCCTCATTGGTGAAAGCGGAGCGTTGTTTGCCAACGTCAATTCGACGGTGATTGAAGGCCGCATTCATGTATCCGGCACCGTGCCATCGCCGGACCAGCGAATACTGGTCACACGTATCGCCTGGTCGATTCCACGCGTAACAGAGGTCGTCAACGACATCGAAGTGACCATCGCCACAGGCTTGGCCGATACCGCGATTGACCGCTGGATCACGGCACAAGTACGCAGTCTGATCCTCAGCGACATAAGTGTCCGCGACTCGAACTACACAATCGATACCGAGAGCGCTGTCGTCTATATTCATGGTATTGCGCAGGATCACGCTGAGTTGGAACGCGTGTTGGTCCATGCCCGCTCGGTGTCACAGGCCAAGCGCGTTGTGAATTACGCCCTGCTCAAAGATGATCCTCGAAGGTTTTCAGCCGCGGCCCAGCGTGTAGCGGTCACCCAGCAATAATGGAGCAGCCCCAAGCCGGCGCGCACATGGACAGTTTGGATCAAATTCTAGAGCAGATTCGCGCCGCCGGCCAAGTCGATGATGCTGCCATCGCCATCGGCGAAACGGCGCTTCAGTTGTCGGCGCTTGATCATCCGGGAGTTGATCTCACCCTTTACCGCCAACACTTTGATCAATTGGCCGCCGACGCTCGCGAGCGTCTGCCACTTTTGCGCCGCGGCATGTCGGAAAATGAATCCATCGCCCGCGTTTTGGCCGACATCATTTCCACGCGACATGGCTACACCGGCGACAACGACACGTTTGACGACCCGCAAAATGCGGATCTCATTCGTGTCATTGACCGCAGGCGGGGGCTGCCGGTGGCACTTGGAATTGTCTATCTCGACATTGCACACCGGTTGGGCGCAAGAGCCCAAGGACTTAACACGCCGGGTCACTTCTTGTTGTCGATCGGCGAGGGGGAGCATGCCAAAATCATCGACCCATTCAATGGCGGCGTCGCATTGACAGCTGAAGAAGTGCGTCCCTGGCCACCATCGGCCAGTCAGGTCACGCCCGACTATGGTCCCGTGGGACGTCGCGAAGTGCTTCTGCGTCTGCTCAACAACATTCGCACCCGCGCTCTAACCAGCAAAGACATGGTGCGCGTCTTAACGATTGCCGAGCGGATGGTTTTGATTTCGCCGCGCCAACCCGAATTGTGGCTCGATCTTTCGCGCGCCAACGAGGCGGTTGGCAATCTCAAGAGCGCAATCCGTGCTGCTCAAAGCTGCCTGTCAATGGCTGGAACCGACCAGGTGGCAGGCCGCGAGGCAATCTTTTCACTTGCCAGTCTCAGGCGGCGCTTGAATTAGATTGGTTGCTTCACGCACGCGCTCGAAGCTAAACTTGAATGCGCAACACCAAGAAAGCGTCTCAATGCCCCTGACAGTCGCAATTCAGATGGATCCGATCGCGCGCATCGACATCAGCGGCGACTCGACATTCGCGCTGGCGCTTGAAGCGCAAAAAAGGGGGCACAAGCTTTGGTACTATTTGCCAAAAGCATTGGCCCAGCGCGAAGGCACAATCACCGCGCGCGCTCAACTTTTGACGGTACGCAACGAGCGCGGCAATCACTATACACTGGGCCCGCTGCAGACATTGAATCTGGCCGAAATGGATGTGGTGTTGCTGCGCCAGGATCCACCATTCGACATGGCCTACATTACAACCACCCACATGTTGGAACGGTTGCCACAACGCGTCTTCGTGGCCAACGATCCCTATTGGGTGCGCAACTCGCCCGAGAAAGTTTTTGTGACCGAGTTCCCCGATCTCATGCCGGAAACCTTGATCACCAGCGACCCCGAAACCATCCGCGCTTTTCGCGCTGAACACGGTGAAATCGTCGTCAAGCCGCTTTACGGCAATGGCGGTTCGGGTGTTTTTCGCATCCGTCCCGAAGACGAAAACCTGAATACCATCCTGGAATTCTTTGCCAGTTTCGTGCGCGAGCCGATGGTGGTTCAGCGTTACGTGCCCCAAGTGCGCCAAGGCGACAAGCGCATCATCTTGGTTGACGGCGAACCCGTCGGCGCCATAAATCGCGTCCCTGCAAAAGGAGAGGCGCGCTCCAACATGCACGTGGGTGGCCGGCCCGAGAAAACGCTGCTCACCCCGCGCGAGCACGAAATCTGTAGCCGCATCGGCCCAGAGCTCAAGCGGCGAGGTCTCATCTTCGCGGGCATCGACGTCATCGGTGACTTTATGACCGAAATCAACGTCACCTCGCCCACCGGCATTTGGGAAATCCGCAGCTTCGACGGCACCGATATCGCGGCCCTGATCTGGGATGCCATTGAACGCCGCCTGCGCGAGCGCGCATGACGGTTGCGCACATTTCCACAGTCGCCTTCCTGGGCATTGAGGCACGTGAAGTCGACGTGCAAGTCCACATGGCTGAGGCGTCGGGTCAAAGCGCGGGGTACATCAACATCGTCGGCCTGCCTGACAAAGCCGTCGCAGAAAGCCGCGAGCGCGTTCGTGCAGCCCTTCACGCCATAGGTCTGGCGCTGCCCTTCAAGCGCATCACCGTCAACCTGTCGCCCGCCGATCTTCCCAAGGAGGGCAGTCACTACGACGTTCCGATCGCCCTCGGTCTCCTCACCGCGATGGGAGTGCTTCCGGCAGCTGAAATGGCAGGATACCTTGCCATGGGAGAGCTCTCGCTTGACGGTGTGATGATCCCGGTCGCAGGTGTTTTGCCCGCCGCGATCAAGGCGCTGGAACTGGAGCGCACTTTCATCTGCCCTGAAAGCTCCGGACCCGAAGCAGCCTGGGCAGATGGCCTGGAAATCGTAGCCGCGCCCTCGCTTGTGGCCCTCGTCAACCATCTCAAGGGTGTGCAGGTGTTGAGCCCGCCCGTGGCCAAACTCGCCGATGAAACCAGAAACATCCCCGACCTGCGCGATGTCAAAGGGCAGGAGACGGCGAAACGAGCTCTCGAAATCGCCGCCGCAGGGGGGCACAATCTTCTCATGATCGGCCCGCCTGGTGCCGGCAAGTCGATGCTGGCGGCAAGGCTTCCGGGATTGCTTCCGCCTCTTGATCCGCGCGAAGCACTCGAGGTTTCGATGGTGCAAAGCTTGGCTGGCGAACTGAAGAACGGCGCGATCAGCCGCCGCCGGCCTTTTCGCGCCCCCCATCATTCGGCCAGCATGGCAGCCCTTGTCGGCGGTGGCGCAAAAGCAAAACCAGGCGAAGTCAGCCTCGCTCATTTGGGCGTGCTCTTTCTCGACGAACTTCCCGAGTTTCAGCGTCAAGTCTTAGACTCGCTCCGCCAACCACTCGAGACCGGTGAAACTCTCGTCGCCCGCGCTAACGCTCATATCAAGTATTCCAGTCGTTTTCAGCTTATCGCCGCTATGAATCCATGTCGTTGTGGATATTTGTCAGACGCTTCACGCGCGTGCTCGCGTGCCCCGAAATGTGCCGCAGACTATCAGTCGAAACTTTCTGGCCCACTGCTCGATCGCATTGACCTCCACGTCGAAGTCAATGCCGTCAG